>DASTZJ010000261.1:0-7344 GCA_035764345.1 Candidatus Udaeobacter sp. | reverse complement strand
CTTGCTTCTGCCCAGGTGGTGCTGACGCAACACCAAAAAGATCTCGGAGCACTGGTGATCGATATCGGCGGTGGAACGACTGATTATATTTTGTATGCGGATGGCGCAGTGAAGCAGAGCGGTTGCCTTGCAATCGGCGGCGACCATATCACCAACGATATCTCCATGGGGTTGCGCATCCCGATGGCGCGCGCGGAGAAACTCAAAATCGAGGAAGGCAGTTGTATCCTTGGCAATTGTTTTCCAGGTGAAATGATATTGCTAAAAGACGATTCCGGTTTTGCGGGGAAGGAGATCGAGCGCGAGACATTGAACACGATTATTCACTTGCGCTTGCGCGAGAGTCTTGAGTTGCTCAAACGGAGGCTCGACGAAGAACCATTCATTAACTACCTCGGCGGTGGTATTTTCATCACTGGCGGATGCAGCCTGCTCAATGGCATCGATAATCTTGCGGAAGAGATTTTCGAAATGCCCGCGCACGTCGCGCATGCTCAAACAACCTCGGGTGTGACGTCTGCGGTAGAAAATCCGCAATTTTCGACTGCGATCGGGTTGATCAAATATGCCCAGGCCGTGCAGACAGATCGACCGCCACGAGGAATCGGGCGACTTCTGGGAAGAATTTTTAGCGGAAGGCGATGAAGAATTTGAACGCGCTCTCAATCGGTCATCCTGAGGCCCGAAGGCTTTCGGGGCGAGGGACCTCACAAATGCGCTTGGCGATTGTGTGGTTCAACTCGCGTTACCATGAATCGAGAGCAGCGTCGTGTTTGGTTCGTGTGATCTCTTCGAGTATTGCGAGGTTCCTCGCTTCGCTCGAAATGACAGGTGTAAAAATGGGATAGGAAAATCGATATGATTCAACTCGGCAAAAACTACAGTCTCCCTGAGCGCGCGGAGGAAATCATTCCAATTAAAATCGTCAGTGTTGGTGGCGCCGGTCTGAATGCTCTTGACCGGATCGTGCTCGACGGATTGGAGGGAGCAGAGGTCCTGGCAGTCAACACCGACGTGCAATCGCTGGCGAGCTCCGTTGCGGCGCACAAAGTGCAGCTCGGCCGGACGGTCACCCGTGGCTTGGGCGCAGGTGGCGATCCCGAGGTTGGCTATCAGGCGGCATTCGAATCGACAGAGGAGGTTCGCGAGGCGTTGACCGGCGCAAGAATGATCTTCATCTGCACAGGGCTGGGCGGCGGCACGGGTTCGGGCGCGGCGCCGTATGTGGCTCATCTAGCTCGCGAGGCGGGTGCGCTGGTGCTTGCGTTCGCAACGCTGCCGTTTGCGTTTGAAGGCAGGCGCCGCAACGCGCAGGCGCGCGAAGCTCTGGCTCGTTTGAACGAGATCGCCAACGCAGTGGTATGCTTTGAAAACGATCAGATGGGGGACATGGTCGCTCCGCACGCAGGTATTCATCAGGCGTTTTCCAAGGCTGATACGACAATCAGTCAAAGCGTCCGTTCGATTGTGAATCTGATTCAGCGCCCGGGACTCATTCGCATTGGCTTCGACGATTTGCTGTCGGCGTTACGCAGCCGCAATGGCCGATGCCTGTTCGGCTTTGGCGAGTCCGATTCGGACAATCGTGCTCACGACGCACTCGCGCAGGCGCTCAAGAGCCCGTTGATGGATCGAGGCCGCACACTGGCGGACGCCGCGCGCGTTCTCGTCCAGGTGGCAGGCGGGCCGGGTATGACCTTGTCGGAAGTCGAAATCGTCATGAAGGAGCTCGATCGGCATGTTAGTGACGAAACGCAGATTCTTTTCGGCACTGCTGTCGACGGACGATTGGGGGAGCGGTTGAGCGTGACGATTATCAGTTCACTTACAGCGAATGAGGATTTGCCGCAGACTCAGCCTCCGCTGAGCAGCGCGCCGCCAATGCCCGCAGCGTGGGAACCGCCTCACGAGAGTCCGCCAAAGATTGAGGTCGAGCCCGAACCGGCACCGATTGAAGATTTTCAGTCGGCGGAGACGACTCCTATCGAAGAGCCCAATCTTTCTGAGGTCGAAACCCCGGCAGTGCCGATCGCGGAGCCAGCCCCGAATGAGTTTGAAGTTCTCGACACATCTGAGCCGGCTGTAAACACACCGCGAAGAAAACCGGCGTCTTTAAAGGAAGAAAAAGCGTCCACTGAAAAATCCATGCACGCCAAACAGGAGGTTTTGCAATTCGAGCCGGTCAACCGTGGTCGCTTTGAGAAAAGCGAACCAACTATTGTCGAAGGCGAAGACCTCGACGTTCCGACATATCTGCGAAAAAAAATCAAGGTGAAGTGACCGAATCAGTCATTCCGACCGAAGTCGAGGAATCCCGTTGTGAAACCTTGTGGCAGTTCCACGGAATCCCTCGACGCCGCTGCGCTCCGCTCGGGATGACGTAGCGGTCACCTTTTCATCAATTCGAGTACAGCGCTCGTCATTCCGATAATCCCAACACGGATCGTTGGTTCGGGAACGGGCGCGAATTTGCTCGAATGCAGGCTGGGCAATTCCTTTCCCGCCTGCTTGTACTCCGCGATCTTCGCTGGCTCGACTGCGCCGATGTGAAAATCAACCGCCGGAATGGAGTGGTCGGCCAGGCTGTATTCGGAAAAATCTTCGCCGCCCATTGTTGGATCGACAATCTTGACGTTCTCGTCGCCTAACGACTTTTTCCAAATGGCGACGAGGCGTTTGGTCAACTCGGGATTGTTGTAAGCTGCGGGGCAGAATTCATCTTTGCTCACCGTTACGATCGGAGCGCGCTCCGGCGGGATCCCAGCGGCTGTCGCGCAGCCTTTTGCAATCTGATCGATAGCCGCCAGCACGTGTTCGCGCACATCGGGTTTATAGGTGCGCACCGTCAACTGCATTTTCACTTCGTCCGGAATGATGTTGCGCTTCGTTCCACCGTGAATCGACCCCACTGTGATGACAATTGGCTCGAGCGGATTATTTTCGCGGCTCGCTATCGTTTGCAGCGCGTTAATTATTTCTGCCGCGAGAACGATCGGGTCTTTCGTCTTGTGCGGATAGGCACCGTGGCCACCGACGCCACGAACAATAATATCGACTGAATCGACATTCGCGTAGGTGTAACCTTCGGTTACGCCAATGCGACCGGTTTCCAGATCGGCCTTGTCATGAAAACCGAGCGCGAAGTTCGGTTTGCCGAATCTTTCGTAAAGACCGTCTTTGAGCAACGCGCGTGCGCCATTGCCGGTCTCCTCCGCAGGTTGCGCCACAAACAAGATTGTCCCGTGCCATTGATCCTTTAGCTTCGCAAGAGCGCGCGCCGTGCCAATGAACGCAGCCATGTGCGCGTCGTGTCCGCAGGCGTGCATCACATGGACATCCTTATCTTCATCGTTTTTCGCGATGGTTTTGCTGGCGTACGGCAAACCAGTTTCTTCTTCCACTGGCAACGCATCCATGTCCGTGCGCACAAGGACAATCGGCCCGTCGCCATTCTTCATCACTCCCACAACGCCGTAACCTTTGAATTTGGAGTTCTCATATTTGCCGAGATGTTCGGTGACGTGGCAGCCTGCGGCGCGCAATTCCTTTGCGATGAGAAGTGCGGTGCGTTCCTCGTGCCCTGATAATTCGGGGTGACCGTGAATGTCCTTGTAAATCGCGAGCAATGAGGGCAGCTCCGCATTAGCGAGCGATTGCGGCGTTTGCTCCGCGAGGAGTGCAAGCGGCGGCACGAGGATGGAAAGTAATGTGATCGAGGATGAAACAGTCTTCATTGTGTTATGCTGAACAAAGCCGAAGCATCTCTTAATTCTTCCTCGGTGCAATCACGGCAAGAGATTTCTCGACTTCGCTGGAAATGACAGAAAGTTGGATGACCTCATGGAATTCGAGAAAAATACCTTGCTCTTTGGCGCTGATCCAACACCACGCATTATCGCCATTGAACTCGGCGAAACTGGAACGGTTAAGGTTTATCGCCGTGAATCGGACGGAACGACAGTTGCCGACGTTGAGCCTTTCCACCCATTTGTCTGGTGCGATTCGGACGTTGTTGATCTTGGCATCGAATCCGAAAAGCTCGAGAGCGATCTCAAGTACGGCTGGCTGGTTACGGTTGATAGCTGGAAGGAACTCATTGCATTGCGTAACGGACTTAAGAACGCCGGACGCGATTTCTTCGCGTTCACCGATCCAGTGCAGCATTATCTCACTGCGACGGGACGCACGTTATTTAAAGATCTGTCGTTTGAAGAACTGAAACGATTGCAGATCGAGGTGCTTTCATTCGAAGACGCTGTAGCCACGCTCCTGCGGAGCGTTCCAGACGACGGTCCACAGGGCCGTGGCTACGACGATCACATCATGAGCATCGCGCTCTCGGATAACACCGGCTGGGAAGAACTCCTCATTGTCGATCCTAAAAATGTCGAGGAATCGGAGCACGCAGCGTTGAAGCGTCTGACCGCAATCATCAAGGAGCGAGATCCGGATGTGATTGAAGGTCACAACTTGTTCCGTTTCGATCTGCCCTATCTGGTGGCACGGGCGAAGAAGGCCAAGACGAAACTCGATTGGGGACGCAGTGATGCATTCCTACGCTCGCGGCCGTCACGACTCCAAATCGCAGAAAAAACAATCGATTATCCGAAGTTCACAGTCGGTGGTCGGCATTTCGTCGATACCTTTTTGTTGGCGCAATTTTACGACGTCGGCATGCGTTCCCTTGCCGGTTTCGAACGGATGGATGTCGCCCGGCACTTCGATCTTTGCGATAGCGGAGAAATCTCCGCGCTTACCGGCAAGGAATTGCAACGCGCGTATGTGGACGATTCGGAGCAATTTCGGCGGCGCGCACTGTGCGGCGTACGGGAGACGCGGGCATTGTCTGAACTGTTAAGCGCGAGCTACTTCATCCAGGCGCAGATTTTTCCTTACAACTATCAGGACGTGATCGTTCGCGGCAACGCCACGCGGATCAATGCACTGTTTCTACGCGAATATTTCCGGCAACGCCATTCCATTCCCGAACTGCCGATGGCACGCGCGTTCGAAGGCGGTTACACCGACATTTTCTTCACCGGGGTTGCGCACAACGTCTGGCACTGCGACATCGCTTCGCTCTATCCGTCAATCATGTTGAAATTCGATTGCTTTCCCGTGACCGATCAGTTGCAAATCTTCCGGCATTTGCTCACGGATTTGCGGACGTTCCGATTGGAAGCGAAGGCAGAAATGCGCGCGGCGAAAGATCCCGCGAGACAGCATCACCTCCAGGCTCTGCAGAATACATTCAAGATTCTGCTCAACAGCTTCTACGGCTATCTCGGGTTCGCACAGGGCCACTTCGCCGATTTCGACGCCGCAGCGCGCGTAACGCAAATCGGGCGCGATTTGCTGAAAAAAATGATCGACTGGTTAGGCACGCATGGCGCGAAGGTCATCGAGGTCGATACCGACGGAATCTATTTCGTTCCGCCGGCGCAGACTGAGATAGATGAATTGCAAACAGGATTGGCGAAGGAATTGCCAGCAGGAATTGAAATCGAGTTCGACGAACAATTCGACGCCATGTTCAGTTATAAGGCGAAGAATTACGCGCTTCTTACGAAAGACGGCGATGTCATCATCAAGGGCGGCGCGCTCAAATCGCGAGGACTCGAGAAATTCCAGCGTGTGTTCCTGGAGGAAATGATCAAGCTCATCATGGAGGGAAAACCGGAAGGGATTGGCGATCTTCGGAACGAATTCGAGAGAAAAATCCGGAACCGTGAATGGAAAATCGATATGCTGATGAAGACCGACACGCTCCAGGATTCGCTCGACAAATATCGCGCGAAGATCGCCGGCTCGGCGCGCAATCGAGGCGCAGCGTACGAACTCGCCCTCGCCAGCGGCCGTAATTACAAGCCAGGCGATCAAATCAGCTACTACATCAAAGCGACCTCAAAAAAGGTTCCCGCTTACGAAGCCGCCAAACCGGCTAGCGAGTTTGACCCTGAGAACCGCGATGAAAACGTCGATTATTACGTGGCGAAGCTCGATGAACTAGTGAAGAAATTCCGCGGGCTCACAGATGTGGCTTCAGCTCTGAAGCAGGAGAGTTTGGCGTTTTAGTTGGCAGATAATAAGGGCCGAGTTGACGCGCGGTTCGGTTCACAGTTCGCCGTCAAGCCTGGTCGACACAGGCACGAGCTTGTGATTTTCACATCGGCTTTGGCCCATACTTTGTTGAACCGGGCGCGCGTTGCTTCAAGTTCTGCACCGTTCTTTTGCTGCGCATCGAGCGCTTTGGACAACCCGAACAGCGACCACCCGTTCTCGGGCAGACGCTTCAGATCATCACGATAGACCTGCTCGGCCTCGGCGAAGCGGCCGGCGTGCATCAGGTTTGCCCCGATAGTATGCCGCAACGGAATCATCCAGGACGGAGGCTCGTCGTACTTCAGGGCGTCTTCCAATGTGAGCGCGGCAAGCAGTTCTTCGATCCCTGGGTCGAGTTTCCCTTCGGCTATCAATAGTTCGCCTTCAATCATGTGATTGGCTACTGCGATGATTGACTCAGCAGTGTTGTTACTGACTGCCGTTTCTTTTGGAACGCGTTGGACAAGTTCGCGGAAGATCGCCTGCTCCTTCCGTGCGTTCTCGGTGTCGCTCTTGGCGGCGAAGGCGATCGCGCGCGCCCCGTGATGAAACGCGCGAGCGAACGGCATGTAGTCAGGATAATTTTCCGGCTCGGCGAGGATGTCATCCCACTTTCCGAAGCGCATCATCACTTCCATCGGTACCGCGCCGAAGGCCTCTACCAAGGCTGCGTTTTCCCTCACAAACTCTGACGGCAGATCTTTTACCATTTCGCGCACGTAACGCATCGCAAGTTTGCTTTGGCCAGTCATGAGCGCGGCGTACGCGAGCATGTGTTGGTTGTGTGCGGCGTACATGGGGAATAGACCGAGCGGCCGATTGCCCGTCGCGGCGCGGTAACGTTTATCGGCCTGGACCGCCTTGGCGTTCGTAGCGATCGCCTCATGCCAGCGGCCACAACGGATATCGATGTGCGATGGCATGTGCACGTTGTGGGCGAGGCCTGGCTGGAGCTTGCGCAATCGATTGGCCGCAGCGTCAGCGCGTTCCGGGTGTGGCGAAGCTTCGACAGCGTGGATGTAGAGATGATTCGCAAACGGATGGCGCGGGTTTAGCTTCAATACCGCATCGAGCGTGGCGATGATCTCCTCGGTGCCCGGGTTTGGTTGACCTTCAACGGTCCATTGATTCCACGGTCGGAGGTCCATCATCGCTTCGGCAAAGAATGCCCCCACATCAACGTCATTGGGAAATCTCTTCCAGACTTCGCGCATCGCGTCGGCATAAGCTTGGTCTAACGAG
>DASTZJ010000260.1:0-3108 GCA_035764345.1 Candidatus Udaeobacter sp. | reverse complement strand
GAACAGTGCAACCTGGATTGCCATTATTGCAACGAGTTCAACAACTCGATTCCGCATCCGGCCCTGGCCGATCTCAAGAAGTGGATGGACCACATTCGGAAGCTCGGCGTCATGCGCCTCGGTCTGCAGGGGGGCGAACCGCTGAAGCATCCGGACATTGTGGAGGTAGTGCGTTACGCAAAATCCCTCGGTTTTTGCAAAGTGAGCATGTCCACAAACGGGTTTCTCCTGAACCGCCAGCTCCTCGCGGACCTTGAAGGAGCGGGCCTCGGTGAACTGCAAATTTCCGTGGACCGGATGACGCCGATCGCGAGCACACGCAAATCGATGAAATCGATCGTGCACAAGCTCGACTGGTTCAAAGATTCGAAGGTCAAGCTGCACGTCAGTGGCGTCCTTTTCAAAGAGACGCTCGATGAGATGGGAAAGGTGATAGACACTTGCCTCGACTTGGGCATCCCGGTCCATGCGCGCGTCGTCCACGACGACCTCGTGCACGACCGCGCCTTGCGCGATGCAAGTGCAACCGGGCCGCTGCTCCGCTTTCTCGAGCACCAGGAGAAACTGAAGCGCAGCGGCCAGAAGATTCACTCGAGCTGGAACCTTTTCGCTTACCAAAAGAAGATGCTGCGACAGGAACCGGTCGAATGGACCTGCATCGCGGGCTATAAATATTTCTTCGTCTCATCGACCGGTAAGTTCTGGCTCTGCAGTCAGGTGCGAACCGAGAGACACATTCTTGACATCACGCGGGAAGATTTGCTGGGCTACAACCGGAAGAAGGATTGCCAGGCGGGATGCGGCGTTTATTGCACCGCAGAGGCCTCACTGGCCGTGAGCCATCCGCTGCAATTCGGCGGCCGGGAAGTGGCGGGGATGCTGGCAAGTCGGGTGTCAAGGATGCAGCGCGGCGGGCCCAAGCGCATTCGTGATCTGGCGGCCGCCCAGCAAGGCGAAGCTCCGTCTTACGGAGCCCCCGCGGCCAGAGTTTTACTTGGCAGTCGTTGTCAGCAGGGTAACTGTTTGCGGTAAATTCGATAGGTTTTGTATCTGGTCGCCCCGATCGCTCCCAGAAAACGATTGATCATGAAATTGTCTTCAAGGGTCATGCTTAGTTCGCCGGTGATTCCGCGTTTGACCATTGTTTCTTCCATCACGCGTAGCACCAGCATCTCGGCGATTCCGGCACGACGATATTTTTCGACCACACCGAGCGCGATTAGTCGCCCTTTTCGAATGTGTCCCTTGTAAAGGAGTAATTTGATCAGACCGATCGGCAGCCCAAACCGCGTGAGCCGTCCATTGAGGTGACGTAGAACGACATTGATATCTGGCAAACATAGCGTGAAGCCAACAGGCTCGTCTTCCATTTCGGCGACCCAGGCAAACTCCGGCACAAGCAGCGGCCTTAATTCGTTAGTCATGAACTCAATCTCTGCTGTGGTGAACGGCACAAAACCCCAGTTCTTTTCCCACGCCTGGTTGTAAATGTGACGAAGCCGTCTGCTTTCATCGCGAAGATTCTTGAGATTTGCCGAACGAATGGTGGCCGGACAACGCGTCTTAAAGCGAGCAGCGAGTCGACGCAGCTGTGCCACGGCCTTTGCCGGATCAGCAAACCACCACGCATACCAATCCTTTGCTTTTGTAAAACCGCAGCTCTCGATCAGGTCCGGGTAGTACGGCGGATTATGCGCGGTCAGTATCGTGGGAGGAAACTGAAAACCATCAATCAAAAGACCGCAGACGTAGTTCGTTGAGTAGTCAATCGGCCCCATGATTTCAGTGCGTACTCTTTCGCGAAGCCAACTCGCCGCGCATTCGAAAAGCGCGGCAGCCACGTCGCGATTGTTGATGCACTCAAACAAACCGAAGCAACCGACATTCGATTGGTGCAATGCATTGTAATTCGGATCGTCGCTCGCCATGATTCGGCCAACGATCTCGCCGTTTTTCCGCGCGAGAAACAACGCGGCGTCGCCATGTCTGTAGAACGGATGGCGTTTACGATCGAGGAACGCCTTGCGTTCGATTATTAACGGCGGTACCCAGGCCGGATCGTTGACATAAATTCGCCATGGAAACTTGATGAACGCTTTACGTTCCTTTTGGGAGCGGACCTCTGAAATTTCAATGTTCGACACGCAGAAGGATAGCTACGCCGAATTTTGCGAACTCTCCTCGATTTCCAGGAGCGAGTCGGCCATATCTTCCTGGCGGAACAGGAGGTAAACGAAGAGCAAATTGAGCGGGATCAGCTCGAACCAGAAGTAGTAGACCGGCTGGCCGATGAACAGAAGCGCAAACAAGATCAGCATCCGGATATTCGTCATCAATAGTCTCCACCACTTGAGCATCGGGCGGGCTAAATTTCGATAACGCGTTCTTAGCCGGTCAGGAATTTCGCCGTGAAACAATTGGCGGACAACGTCACGCAACGTTTTCAAGCCTGGTGCCAGCATTTCCTGTTGGCGGGTAAAGTTCAAATACAAGGCAAGCAGGAGCTTCTGCCACGGTGTGTGACGCCAGTTCAACTTCGAGTAATCCGATCGCAGGCCGGACGAGGAATCTACGCCCCTCTGCGCTCCCGTCGTTACAAAATAAAGATAAGTGCTTCGATAATAATCTGCTGCCGCTCCTTGCAATGCGTGACTGGCCCCCGCAGCAAACGCGAGAAGAGAGATGACCGGCGACGAGCCTTGGAACAGACAGCGGAGAGTCAAATGCAAGTAAACGCTGACAAAGACCAGGTGGTCGGCAATGCTATCAATGATGCGGCCCTCGCGGCTTTCGCGACGCGTCAGACGCGCGAGCTGCCCATCCGCGTTGTCGAGCGTATTCGCGAAAACATGGAGCATCATCCCCGCAACGTTGATGCTTAAATCGCGATAGTAATAAAGATGCCCGGCGACGACGCCAAAAATACCCGCCAGCAAACTCACGCCTGCCGGCGTCATCTTGAGTCGCGCAAAAAACTGGGCCAACCAAAACCCTATTGGCCTGTAGAAATAGAGATCGAGAACTCCCTCGACCTCGCGCCCTTTGTATGTGGCTTCGACGCGCGACGACGGCGCCTCTGTTCCTTGAAGCATCAATAATTACGCCGAG
>DASTZJ010000259.1:0-6165 GCA_035764345.1 Candidatus Udaeobacter sp. | reverse complement strand
CAATCACCGCAGACGTCGCCCGCTTCCAAGGAACAAAATGATCAGCCGGCCGGTGTCCAAACGAATGTTTCCGAAAGTCCCGCTGCAGGAAGCGTGCCTGCGAAAGCGGCGCCCTCCAGCATGGCAGCAAGGACCAGATTGTGGATTGTCGGTGGACTGCTTTTAGCGGCACTGGTCATACTGGCTTGGGTAATCGTGCCTTCGTTTCGCCGTCGTTATGCCTTCGACGTGCCAAGTTACTCGCGGGCTGGGTCTGCCGCCACGCCTGCCCTATTTAAGCCGAGAGCGGCAGTGGCGTCGGCGCCAAAGCGTAGTGAACAGGGCAACGGCTTCGTCGGAGGACCGCGTCAGGTTTCGCTGCAATTAAAGGCATCGAAACCGTCGTTGCGACATAGTGTTATTCCTTCGGGGAACTTGAGTGGCGGCGTTGATCTGACCAAAGATCTGAGAGAGAAGCCGTCGCGAGACTCGGCTTATCAGATGGAAGAGACAAGTCGCGAATCGGTGTCGCTCATCGAATCAGAGGCTGAATCACTCGTGGGGCCAGTTATCGGGCAAAGGGCAGAGGACGGAGAGAGTTTGCACACGGACACTACGCAGACGGCTGAGATGGCCGGGGTTTCTGCAATCAGTGAATTAACCGAGCTCACTGCGATGGCGCCACAAGCGCCCGTCGAGATTCCCGAAAGCGTTGAGAAAATCACGTGGCCCACACATGAGGCGAGCGACGTATTTGACGGTACGAAGCAAACCGCATCGTTGCCGGAGGAGCCCACTGAAATCCCACGAGGCGCAGAACTCGCATTGCATGCCGCGACCACATTGACAGAGCTTCCGACTGAATCGATCAGCCGGGAGCAACCAGTGCCCGCCGAAACAGTTTCGACCGTGGTTCCCACTCCAGTGCTCGGAAGAGCTGCCACGTTCCGCCCTGATTTACCAGAGACCGCTTCCGCAGAGCCTGTATTTCCGCAAACAACAACACCCGCAATCATGCCTGAAACAACTCAAACCCCAACCGCTCCCGTAAACAAAGCCCCGGCCCCGCCGATGGCCAAACCGCAACAACCACCTGCCGCGATGCAGACATCCGTGCAGCTCACTTTCTCGTTCGAGATCGCAGCCATGCAGTTGACACCCAGTTTTAAAATGGGCGCCCTCAAAGTGCGTCCCATATCGAAGCTGGTTACGATGCGGTTGCCTTCGACTCAGCAGCCGCAGTCGGCTCTGAATTTGCAGATCAGCTTCGAAGTGGCAAAGATTCAGCCCACCGCAGGAGCGCTCGGCACCATCCGAATGGTTCCGTCTCAACAGCAGAGACCCACGCCTGGTGGTTTGCCTTCATTTGCAGTCGCGGGATTGCAGGTGATGCCCAATTCTGAGACCGCGCCAGTCCAACTCACGCCTTCGCGACAGGGACGGGCATCTGTCCTCATCACGGTCCCGTTCCAGATTACCACGCTCGAGTTTGCGCCCTCGCTCGAAATAGCATCCGTTATTCTAAACTCGAATTCCAAGCAGGTGGCTGTTCAGTTGCCGGGCGCCGGACCGGCCCCGGCCGAAGGAGCGCCAATGTTTGAAATAGCAAATCTGGAGCTCGGAGAAGGCGGCGAAATTGGCATGATGCATCTGAACCCCGTTAACGCGCCAAAACGAGCCTGACCAGACGGAACTTCTTCGCGGGAAGAAGACCGCTCTGCAGTTCAACGCCAGTTTAGCGAACGCAGTTGCTTCAGGCGAAACTCTCCGTCCTTTCGAATCAGCTTGCCGTCGAAATAGATTTCTCCGCCGCCGTATTCGCGGCGCTGGATGCTTACCATATCCCAGTGGACCTGACTTCGGTTTCCATTATCCGCTTCCTCGTAGGCCTGCCCGGGTGTGAAATGAAACGAGCCGGCGATCTTCTCATCGAACAAAATGTCTCGCATGGGATGTAAAATGCGCGGATTAAATCCAAGTGAAAATTCGCCGATGTAGCGGGCGCCCGGGTCTGAATCGAGAATCTTGTTGAGCTTTTTCGTTTCGTTGCTTGTCGCGTCGACTATTTTTCCGTTGTCGAATTCGAGACGGATGCCGTCAAAGGCGATGCCCTGATAAATGCTTGGCGCGCTAAACGTCACATGACCCTCGACTGAATCTCTCACCGGGCAGCTGAACACTTCGCCATCGGGAATATTGCGATCGCCACCACAGATCACGGCTGGAATTCCCTTGATGCTGAAACGGAGATCGGTACCGGGACCTTTGATTTCGACGCGATCCGTCTTTTCCATCAAACGCTGGAGAGTCTTCATGCCTGGCAGAAGTTTCCGATAATCGAGCGTGCAGACTTCGAAATAGAAATCTTCAAACGCCTCGGTGCTCATTCCGGCAAGCTGTGCCATGGACGGTGTGGGCCAGCGCAGAACCACCCACTTGGTCCTTTTGACTCGCTGGTCCTGTACCGGCCGCATTTTCCTGGCAATTAATTTCATTGTCTCCGGCGACACATCGGATAATTCAGTGATGTTGTTGCTGCCGCGCACTGCGATATACGCATCCATTTTTTTCATTCGCGCCAGCTCGTGGCTTGCCATGAGGTTTAGCTGTCTGTCGGAGGTTTCCAGCGCGAGCGCGCGGTTTACTCGGGCGTGATAGGTCTGTGCAAATGGCACTCCGCCCGCTTTCCGCACCGCGCGTATCAGCGCGATGGTCATTTCTTCGGGAATATCGAATGCTTCGATAAGCACCGTTTCATTGCGTTTGAGGCGGACGGAATATTCCACCAGAAGTTTCGCGAGTTTGTCGAATCGGGCGTCGTGCATAGGCGCTTATCATTCCACCAGCCTCGCCGGATGCAACCGGCTGATGCTATACGCTTCGGATAAATTTCGCTGCAAAAGCGCCATCGAAACCATCTCGAAAGGGAAGCGAACACTTCTCGTCAATAGCACGCAGAGCCGGCGAACCGTCGAGAATTTTGCGTACGACTTGTTCATTCTCTTCCGGCTCAAGGCTACAGGTGCTGTAAACAAGCGTGCCCTTCAGGTTTAGTAACGGGATGAGTGCGCAAATCATTTCGAGCTGTCGCTGCTGCATGCGGGGAAAATCGGCTGGTTGTAATCGCCACCTGACATCCACACGGCGTCGCATTACTCCGGTATTGCTGCAATGCGCGTCAATCAGGATGCGGTCGAATGGCGCCATTGAAGCAATCTCTACAGGGACGTGACCGCGTGTCCAATCGTGATCAACAGTGTGAACGATCCCAACGCCGAGGCGTGCCATGTTCTCTTTCAAGATCTGCAGTCGCCCTGGGTCGCGATCGCATGCAACAATTGTTCCACGGTTTTCCATTAGTTGTGCGATGTAACCGGTTTTTCCGCCCGGAGCGGCGCATGCGTCGAGGATCTTTTCTTCAGGCCGGGGATTTAGAATCTGACAGGCAATTGCGGTGCTTGGATCTTGAATGTAGCAATGGCCTCGCCTGACGGCGCCCATTGGCACCACGTCAAATCCAACGAATTCGGGATTACCTGTCAGCGGCTTGCACTCCGGATAAAGCCGGAGGAACTCCTCGCGGCGGATTTTCAATTGATTGATTCGGGCATAGACCGCCGCGGGAAGATTGTTCCATCGGCAGAGCTGTTCTGCGTGTTGGGCGCCGAAATGCTGCTGCCAGCGTTCGACAAGAAATTGTGGATGTGAGGCTCGAACAAACAGAGGCTCCGCGTCGGCGCGCGCAAACAATTCGCCCTGCCGCCGAATCGCGGCGCGAAGCATGCCATTTATGATCGGTCGCTGTCTTTGGGGGACGAGCTCCACCGTCTCATGGACCGCCGCATGTGGTGCTGTCTTGAGGAGGAAAAGTTGATAGAAGCCAAGTCGCAGAACGTCGCGAAGATCGCTATCGACCTGTGAACTACGCAGACGGCCGATCCAAAAATCCAGCAAAGTTAAATTTCGCAGGACACCGTAAAAAAGTTGAAAAGCAAACGCCCGATCCGGTTCGGTCGGATCTGCCTTTGTGAGAAATTCCGAGACAATCGAGTCGGCAAAGCGCTTTCCTTTTCGCCATGTGCGCAGCGCTCTCAGCGCAATTCGGCGAGCAGAAAGCCGCGCCATATTCTGAAAAGACAGTTATTGCGGCTTCACGCTGGCGCGTCCAATCGAATGATAATGAAAGCCCAGACGGCCCATCGTTTCAGGGTCCAACAGATTTCGCCCGTCGAACACGATCGGCGTTCTCATTTTTTCTTTTACAACTGCGAGGTCCACGTTGGCGAATTCGTTCCATTCCGTGGCGATGACTAGTGCTTCGGCGTCACTCACTGCTTCGAGAGCCGACGAAGCAAATTCCGCATCGGCGATCGCCTTGATAGCGCGGGCTTTTCGCATTCCCTTTGGGTCGTAGGCGAGGACATGTGCTCCTTCGCGAAGCAGGTCTGTCACCAGCTCTATTGCGACAGACGAACGAACATCGTCCGTATTGGGTTTAAATGTGAGGCCCCACACTGCAATTCGCTTTTCTCGCAACACCCACAGTGTTTCCCGAATCGCCTTTAGAAAGCGCTCTTTTTGGGCACTGTTAATGCGCTGTACTTCCTTGAGCAAATTGAACGGAACACCGAGCCGCTCGCTGATCGTGATGAAAGCAGCGATATCTTTGGGAAAACAAGAACCGCCGTATCCAATTCCAGCATTGAGAAAATCACGGCCGATTCGGTGATCCATACCGATTCCATCGGCGACTTTTTCAACATCGGCGCCGCTCGTCTCGCAAATCGCGGAGACCGCATTGATATACGAAATTTTCAGCGCCAGAAATGAATTTGCGCAATGTTTGATGAGCTCGGCGCTATTGATGTCGGTCACCAGGATGGGCGCCATAAAAGGCTCATAAATCTTCTTCATGAGGTCGATGGCGCGTTCGCTTTGGGCTCCAATTACGATGCGATCAGGCTTCATCAGATCGGCTACCGCACAGCCTTCGCGCAGAAATTCAGGATTACTGACCACGTCGAAGTCTGCGCCATCGCGGTTATACCTTTTGATTGATTCGGCTACTTTTTCGCCGGTTTTCACAGGTACTGTGCTCTTGTCGACAATCACGCGGTAATCGGTTAGGACTCCCGCGATTTCACGAGCGACTTTCTCCAGAAAGCTGAGATCGACGTCGCCGTCCGGCTGCTGTGGAGTAGGAACGGCGATAAAGACGATCTGCGAATTCTCCACGCCCTCCTGTATGCTGCCGGTGAAACGCAACCGGTGCGCCGACACATTGCGATGAATTACTTCTTCAAGCCCCGGTTCGTAAATTGGGACTTCGCCGGCTTGCAGTTGTTTGATCTTCTGCGTGTCGTTGTCGACGCATATGACGTTATGCCCGACATCGGCGAAACAGGCGCCAGTCACAAGGCCAACATAGCCGGAACCGATGATTGCAAGATCCATGATGGAAGGAATGGTGCGGGCGAATCAGCCACAGCACAAGTAGCGGAAAAACCCCAGGCGGCCCGGCATTGTTCGCGCGTTTTCGTTCATTGTCCTTCGGACGTAGGATCGAAGTTCAAATCGAATCCAAATTTCGGGAATGCTTTGAGCGTTATGGTAAAGAGGACGCCGTATTCTTTCACTCCGTTATTGTCGCGCACTATGCCACCGAATGAGGCAACCCAGCTCGATAAGTCTCGATAGATGGAGTAACGCTGCTGCTCGAGAATGCCCGTTTCCCCTTCGTATTGCTCCTGGACTCCAATGCCCCAGTTATCGTCGATACGATAATATCCACCGACAACGAACAAACTGCTGTCCTGGAAAAAAGGGTTGCCGTTCAAGTAGCGATGCGCAACGGTCAATTGCAGATTGGCCAGCGGCTGAACACTCGTCACCGTATCGACTTCCGTAAACCCTTTGGCAAAAGCCGGCACTTGAGAGTTAACTGAGAGGGATATCCAGGGAAGCGGTGTGAAGCGGATGTTGTTAACGAGGTTCGAGTAATTAGTGGGCTGGTAGGGGTTCTCGAATTGCACATCAACGAAGCTGTCGACTTCGAGCCAGGTCATTGTTCTGTCGTCGCGGCGCGTTTCCAAACGGTTGCGAACCCCCACCCTCCACACCGTCCAGTCAGCGATCGAGTCGATGGTCGTGAACTGCGGAAAGTCAAGCGCCCGCGGCTGGGTCGAA
>DASTZJ010000258.1:0-3305 GCA_035764345.1 Candidatus Udaeobacter sp. | reverse complement strand
AACGTTCGCCTACTTGGATTCTTTCGCTGGCGCGGTTTTCTCAGGAAACTCGAAACCGACTTTCCCGTCTTCCAATTTCAAGTAGGCGGAAAACGGGCGTCCTCTTTTCGAGATGAAACCCTCGAGGAGATCGGTTTTCCGCGTTGTTAGTAGCTTCTGCGCCTGCTCCTCTGGAATGTCTTTACCGAGAATCGTCTTGCTTAGCTTAAATTTGCATGGCTTTCGGTCAGCCTGAGAGAGCTCACAGATGTAGCTATTCTCAGTTTCAAAAATCTTTCCGCCGCATTTCGGACATTTTCCAAGCGGCTCTTGTCCTGAGAAATCGATTTTGGCGATTGGTTCCCTGGGCTTTCGTTCTTTTTTTGTCTTTGGCTCGCGCTTTTCGAATTCGAAGCCTACGTCTTTCTTGTCGGTCAGCACCAGGAATGCTTTGAACGGTCTCCCTTTGCGGGAAATGAAGCGCGGAAGCAAATCGGTCTTTCCGGTACTGAGCAGCTTTTTGATCTGCTCGGGGTCTACCGGTTGTTGGAGGATGACTTTGCCGGCTCGAAAGTCGCACGTCTTGCTGGGGCCTACTGAATTTTCGCAGACGTAGCTCATTTCCAACCCGAACACGCGTCCGCCACACTTTGGACATTTGCCGAACGGCTCCTTTCCTGAGAAATCTACCGGTTGCGCAGCGCCGTTCTCCTGGCCATTGGGACCGAAATCAAATTCAGCCTTAAAGTTGTCGGTTAACTTGAGCACCGCGGGGAAACGCTTGCCTTTCCTGCTCCGAAACCCGCTTAACGGCCCGACGTGTTTATCGCGGACGAGAGTCTCAAATTCTTCGCGGCTCAGCAATCGGCCCGCAATAGTTTTCCAAATCGTGAAGTCGCACTCCTCGTTTGTGCAGGTAAAACTCTTGAATCGCTCGATGATGGGCGAACCACACTTTGGGCACGTGCCGAACGGCTCGCTGTCGGGCATATGTTCATCGGGATGAAAATGCTTCGCCTTGCCGACGATTTCTTGGGTGAGATGGCGAATATCCCGCATAAACGCATCGCGCGTAAGTTTGCGATGCTCGATTTCGCGCAAACGAAATTCCCATTCGCCGGTAAGCTCGGGGCTGGTCAGCTCGGGCACCGCACATTTTAAAAGGGTGATCGTTTGTATGGCCTTCGCCGTCGGTTGCAGCTCCTTTCCCTGTCGGGTCAGGTAATGCGCGGAAATCAAGGTTTCGATGATGGCTGCGCGGGTGGCCGGTGTGCCGAGCCCTTTCTCCTTCATCGCGTCCCGCAGCTCTTCGTCTTCAACAAGCTTTCCGGCAGCTTCCATCGCGCTGAGGATTGTCGCTTCGCTGTAGCGAGCTGGCGGCTTCGTCTGGTCGGTCTTGATGTCGATGCCGATTGTCGCGACGCGCTCGCCTTGGTTTACCGGCGGCAGATTTTCTTCCGGCTTCTCACTCGCGGCTTCGCGGCCATAAACTTCCAGCCATCCGGGCGCGACCAGAATTCTTCCTTCCGTCTTGAACGGCTCGCCTTCGACACGCGTGATCCGAGTCGTGTTCTCGTATTGCGCAGGCGGAAAGAATACGGCCACGAAGCGCCTGGCCACCATATCGAAGAGCTTTTGCTCATAATCGTCGAGTGAGCGTGAAACCGCACCGGTTGGAATGATCGCAAAATGATCGCCTACTTTTGCGTCGTTGAAGATACGCTTGTTGGGCTTGACCCAATTCTTATCGAGCACCTTTCGAGCGAATGGATTATCGATCCTGGCCAGCGTCGATCTTACTGAAGGGAGGTAATCCTCCGGCAGCGCGCGCGAGTCTGTGCGCGGATACGTGATGGCTTTGTGCTTTTCATAAAGAGCCTGCGCAATTTGCAATGTGCGTTTCGCCGAGAAGCTGAAGCGGTTGTTCGCTTCGCGTTGCAAGGTCGTGAGATCATACAGTTGCGGCGCGACCTGCGTCGTGGGCTTCTTCTCTTCCAGCTCGATGATCCCATCCTTGCCACTGCACTTGCGTTGAATGACGTCGGCGATTTGACGATGCCACAATCGCGGCGCGGCGCGGTGTTCGTCCCAGAGGGAGCCATTTGCAAAGTCAAGTTGCTGCTCCGCGTCGGGCAGGTTTAACTGGAGCCGGTCGAGTAGCCTTTGTGTTCGCTCAATTTCAGTCTCGTCTTTCTTAAACGCTTCATCGAACCACCGTCCCGCATATTCGCCCGCTGCGGCGCGAAATTTACCGATAATCTCGTGCAGTTCGCGCGGCTTGAACTCCTGGATCTTTCTCTCGCGATCCACGATGATGGTCAGCGTAGGTGTCTGCACGCGCCCAAGGGAAGTAACGGTGCTGCCGCGACCGCCGCTGAGCCGCAACGTAAACGCGCGCGTCGCGTTGATGCCGACCAGCCAGTCCGCCTCGTTCCGGCTGCGCGCTGCGCTGGCCAGCGGCTGCATCTCGGCATCGCTGCGCAATCGGGCGAATCCTTCGCGAATGGCCTCCGGCGTCATCGATTGCAACCAGAGACGCTTAATCGGCTTCTTTGTGCCGGCGTATTGAACGATGTAGCGAAATATTAGTTCGCCTTCGCGCCCCGCGTCGCATGCGTTGATGATGTCCGAAACGTTTTTGTCTTTGATGAGCTTACGAAGGACGTTGACGCGGCCGCCCATTTTTTCTGCAGGCGCGAGCGCAAATTCCGGCGGCATGATGGGCAGCTTCTTCATGTCCCACTTGTCTTGTTCCTTCATGGACGCAGGTACCGCGAGCTCCAACAAGTGGCCGACCGCCCACGAGATAAGGTATTTCTCATTCTCGTAGTAATCCTTGCCTTTTTTGAAGCCGTCTAGCGCCTTGGCGATGTCGCCGGCGACCGATGGCTTCTCCGTAATTATGAGAGACTTGGACATGGGGGCTGGCAATCGAACCCAGTTACAGGACTTTTGCAAGTGGGAGCCCTTTTTTGGGCACGCCTAACCGCATAGGCCCCCTATAACGCAATGCTTATCCCAGCTTTACAAAATATTTTCCCGGCAATTGTTTGACCAAACGTTTCAGTTCCAGTTTCAACAAGCTCGATGAAACCGCCGCACTAGTCAGGCGTGTTTTCTCTGTGATGTCATCAATTGATGTCTCAGTTGCTTCGATGGCGTCATAGATGCGACGCTCGTTCTCGGAAAGCGACGGCAAAGGGCGCACGGCGGCTTCGGGCGAGGGTTTCGCTTCCGGGAGGAGAATTTGTAAGTCGTCCAAGATATCGCTGGCATCCATGACGAGTTTGGCGCCCTGCTGGATGAGACGATTGGATCCCATTGCG
>DASTZJ010000257.1:0-2120 GCA_035764345.1 Candidatus Udaeobacter sp. | reverse complement strand
CTTAATGATTCTAGATGTGCCTTGGCTCCCAGAAAATCCGGGGCACAACCCATGCGGTTTGCGATATCATAAACGTGTGGCACCTCCGATCCATTCGCGCCAAGATCATAATAACGCACATAATCGCTTTCTCGAAGTGTTTGCCAGCTTGGGATTAGCCGGATACGCGGATGCTGAAAAAGTCCAGCCAGTTGCTCATGCACTCCCCAAAGATCAATCACCGCGGTCTTATACTCGTTCAAGAGACCGACGATGGCAGGTAAACTCGCGCACTGCACCTGCCGGTTGATATCCAGGAATCGAATGCCGATTCGATTCGACAGTGTGCGAGTGCGAAGATACTTGCCCCATTTTTCGAACAGGCGCGCCCGATTGCGATCGAGGACATTTTCGACTGCAAATTGCGGCAGAAGCCGCGAGCTTGAGCTGCGTTCGTGTTCATAAGGGGCGTCAAGCAGGGCTATTTGGAGTCCCATTTGGCGGTAGCGAAGGCAAAGATCGACATCTTCAAAATAAAAGTAGTCGAACGAGGGAGAAAACAGGCCGAAACGCCGCGCTATGTCGGAACGAATCGCAAGTGCTGACCCGTCGACAAAATCGAACTCCTCCTCGGGACCTTTGATCGGAATGCCACAGCCGTCTTCGCGCAAACGCGAGGCTGTCTCACTTAAGCCGACGATCACTGCATCAGAACCGCGAAATCGATCCACTAGTTTTACGAGCCAATCTTGGCCGATGACTCGAACGTCGCTGTTCATGATAAGAAAAATGTCGGAATCAAATTTATCAAATACCATGTTATGGCCGGCCCCGAATCCGACGTTGAAGCCATTTTCCAGGATGTGGACGGCGTCGGCCCGAAGATGGCTTGTCGCGGCGATGATCTGATGAATTTGCGCGATAACAGCAGCGTCCGGCTGATAATTAAACGAAAGACTCAGAGAACACTCTATATCGCCCCGCGATTCCGCTTTCAGAATTTGCCGCAATATCGATTGCAAGAAGGATTCAATGAGGTCTTCCCGATGATAGAACAACACCGAGATCACCAACCTCAAGCGATCTCTCAGTGCTGGAACCTTGATCGTTTCCGTTCTTGGCGGCTCGGGATGGATTTCGGCAAGGGATGTGCCCGGCAATGGGCGGGCCGGCGGTCGCAACGCCAGGGCAGTCGCGTTTAGCCAGGCGTGTCCATATTTTTCATCTGGTTCCAGATGGCATCCTTCAGCCCATTCATTCCAAGCGTTGATGAAAATCAATCGCTCGTCCGATTCTTCTTTCTTTTGCACCCACTCCACCGTCGCAGACAGCCACTCATAGTAGGACTCCGGTGAAGAATTTGCCCAGATTACAGCGTCGGACCCACGGCGCGCGGTGTTATCCCAGGACGGCATTACGGCAGCATATGTTTTGTCTGTGCTGGAGGCACTAATCAAATGCTCGAGAGCAACTCTTCGCAGTTGATTATAATCGTAAACGGTTCCTTTGAATTTCTCGTCATTTCCTGCAATCAAACTAGTAATGGTGGCAGTGGGGAAATGGGGCGGAAACTGGACAGCAGCGTCAAAACCGTAAACCTGTGGCGTGGTTTGATCATAGAAACTGCGAACCATGACGAGATGTAACTCCCCATGCCCGTTGCGACGGAAATAATCTCGCCATCTTTCCGTAGTCTCGAGCGAGTTAGGGAAAAGAGAGGGTCGGTAAACCAGCAGGAGCGGCTTGCCGCGGACGCGGATATAATTTTTTTGTAACAGCACGTTCTCCACGCGCCGAATAAAATTTAGGTCGTCTTCCGGCGAATGACTTTGCGCGATTAGGACGTCATTCTCAAGACCGTCCCAGCGCCGCGTCCAATTTTCGTTTGCCCAACAGATACAAAAAGGGAAATCGGGCTTGCCCGATTCAAGCATCCTGCGAACGGGCAGATCCAGAAGGACTTTGCCGCCAAACCAATAATAATAGAAGCAGAATCCATAGATCCCGGAGAGCTTTGCCAGTTCAGTCTGCTTTTGCAGGACCTCTGTTTCACGCAGATCGTAGTAACCAAGTCCTGTGGGTACATGCGGCTGGTAATGACCGGGAAAGTTTGGCCGCCCAGCACGCACATTATCCCATTC
>DASTZJ010000256.1:0-6907 GCA_035764345.1 Candidatus Udaeobacter sp. | reverse complement strand
GGCGTGCCGCCCGCATGACTGTTCAATCGAACATATCGGCTGTGGAGCGTCAAGCGGGCGAGCGACCGAGAGCCGAGCGAACGGCCACCCACCTAGGCTCCACTTTTTGCGTCAGCTTCGCTCCGTTACTGTCCCTTGGCTGCGGGCCTGTCTCCTTCCTTGATTGCGTCAGCTTCGCTCACGTACTTGCCCTTCTTGGTCGTGCCGTAAAAACGAGAGCCTTCCTTGTGATAAACGTGTGTCTCGGTGTTGACCCACACCAAACCACGTCCGCCGCTTGGTGCCGGAGTCGCCGTGCCAGTGCTGCTGCCAGTAACAGGTGCTGCGGAAGGCGACGCACTGACTGAACTTTTAGGTTTAAACAAATCACCGACCCTGAATCTGGGCGAAGCGGTGGGAGTCGCAGACGGACTCGGTGTTGCCTCCATCTTTGCTTTTTTGCGAGGGCGGATCGCTCTCGGTGATGCTGTTGGCGACTCCGCCGTTGTAGGCGAAGCAGCTGTCTCAGCAGGGGATGCTGTCGCTTCAGCCATTTTGTGCTGGCGATGTTTTTTTGCAGATGAAGGCGATTCCGCAGGCAACTCGGCCGGCACGGCTGTTTGAGCTTGCACAACGCAAGTGCTGGCAAGACCGATTACTGAAACGAGCACAAGAAACTTAATAGTCACAAGGTCGAATGTCCACTGACGAAGATTGTTCGTCTCAAGCAAGGCTACCGGACGGGCTGAATTATTGATTGTTTGCGACCACTTGCGGTGGCGGCTTGCTCGCTTCAAGCTGCGCGTTCGCCTCGGCGATCCCGCACTGGAGCTGTGACTAAGCTTGCCCTTCTGGTTAAACGGATACAACTTTTTCGCAAAAGGAAACGGCTATGAAACGGCAAAACACAACAAGAACTCTCGCCGCTGCGTTCGCGCTGTCGGCATTGAATTTGACAGTCACGGGCGCAACTGATGCAGCGGACGACATCAAATAGCTTCTACTGTCAAGCCGTAGCGTTGCGAAGGCGGTGATCGCTCCCGCCTAACTTTCGCGCCGTTCGAGAACTTGCAATTCCTGTCGCAACTTGACCATGCTGCTATGCGGCAGGATGCCACGAAAATTTACGCTCGGATAAATCATGCAATTGCGACCGATAACTGATCCCGGGTTGATCACAGCGTTGCAACCGATCTCTGTGCGATCGCCCACGATCGCGCCGAATTTTCTTAGACCGGTCGGAATTTCACCGTCTGGCGTGATTACAACGACTTCGCCGTGGTCGAGCTTTACGTTTGAGAGAATCACGCCTGCGCCCAGATGCGCGTGATGACCAATTATCGAATCACCCACGTAATTGAAGTGCGGAACCTGTACTTCGTCGAACAAGATGGAATTTTTGAATTCACAGGAGTTTCCCATGACGACACCGTTGCCGACGATCACGTTCTCTCGCACATAACAGCCGCTGCGAATATGGCAGTTGTCGCCGATCCATGCCGGGCCTTTTAACACCGCGCCTTGTTCAACAACAGTTCCTCTGCCAATAAAAATATGGTTGCTGATAAACGGCTTGCCCATTAGCTCGCCCAGGATTGCAGGCTTCAAACGAAACTGCAGGTAACTGGCAATTTGTTTGAGCGCATCCCAGACATAATTCTGGTTTTCGAACAGTTTGGGGTGAGCCGTGTGTTCGAGGTCAAGAAAGTCGGCAGGCGCAAACATTTCAGTGCTCAAGATGACGAATGCATCCTCCGGTTGCTAGCGCATTTTTCTGGGTAGCGCACGCGTCACGCGTGTCTGGTTGCGGTGTCTCGCCGCAACGAACTTTTCTTTCGTTCGGTTATCTCCCGAAGTTTACCGGGCATCGGTAGGTGCGCGATAGCGGGGCGCTATCGCCAACACGCGACCCGCGCGCGCTACCCGGATGACGCCGCGCCACACGGGGTGAGTTTTTGGCCGTCTTTCGTGTCGCGCACTTCCCAGCCGAGCGCGGAAATTCGATCGCGCAGTTGGTCGCTTCGCTTCCAATCTCTTTCGCGTCGCGCAGTCTCACGCTCCTGTGCAAGCTGCGTCACTTCTGCTGGGACCGCGATTTCGGTCTCAGCTTCGAGATCGAGGACAGTGTTGATCCGTTTCCACCAATTGAGCCATGTGTTTGCGGACGCGGCGTCGAGTTTGTTTTCATCCATCGCACGGTTGGTTTCGCGAATCGATTCGAACAGAAATCCCAGCGCTGCGGAAAGGTTCAGATCGTCGTCCAGCGCATTCTCGAAGTCGGGTTGAATTGAACGTTGGGCGTTGGACGCCTGCTCGCGATTTATGGGAGTTGTGCGTTGGCTGTTTTCCTCCTTTGCGATTTCGCGCAGTCGCACCAGCCACTCATCAATCCGGCTTAACGACTCTCTCGCCTCTTTCATTCCCTCCCATGTAAAATTGAGCGGCACACGATAATGCACGCGCAACAGGGCGTAACGAAGCTCGCGCCCGGTGTAACCTTTCGCGAGAACATCCGGGACAGTATAAAAATTGCCTAACGACTTCGCCATTTTCTGGCCATCGACCAGCAAATGCGCGCAGTGGAGCCAGTAACGGACGAATTTCTTTCCCGTCACGCCTTCGCTCTGGGCGATCTCCGCTTCGTGATGCGGGAAAATGTTATCGACACCGCCGCAATGGATATCGATCTGATCACCTAACAACGCCGTTGCCATCGCGCTGCATTCGATATGCCAGCCGGGCCGGCCTGGTCCCCATGGCGAATCCCATTTTACATCGCCGTCTTCTTCGTCCCGTGCTTTCCAAAGCGCAAAATCGCCGATGTGTTCCTTGTCGTACTCGTCATGTTTCACGCGTCCTGTTGATTGCAAATGCGTGAGATCGAAGTGCGCGAGCTTGCCGTAATTCGGAAATTTGTTGATGCGAAAATAAACTGATTTGTCGTCCGCCTGATATGCGAGACCACATGCGATGAGCGCGCCGATCATGTTGATCATCCTGGCGATGTAACGCTGGTCGGTTGCAGCCGGGAATTCATCCGCGCGTTTGATGCGCAATGTTTCGGCATCTTCAAAGAACGCCTTTTTGAATTGATCGGTGAACTTTGCCAGCGGCACTTTGGCTTCGCACGCGCCGCGGATCGTCTTGTCGTCGACGTCGGTGATGTTCATCACCCGATGCACCTTGTAACCGCGCAGTTCCAGGTGGCGCTGAAGCAAATCTTCGAAGATGTAAGCGCGAAAATTTCCGATGTGTGCACGGCTGTAAACGGTCGGGCCGCAGGTGTAGATACTGATCGTCCGCGTGGCCGGATCGCGTGGTTCGAATTCCTCGATCTTGCGGGAGTACGTGTTAAAAAACCGGAGCGACATTTTCTCTGCTAGGCGTCATCCCGAGCGAAGCGAAGGACCTCACAAAAGCATGGCACGCTTTTTTTGTTCCAGAAAGTCATCGCTTCGATTGAGGGATGGGTTCGCTTCGCTCACCATGACCGTTTTGGTGGGCGCTATCGTGAGCTAATGCATCATTCCATTTCAACGGTTGCCACCGCCATCGCGGCAATACCCTCGCTGCGCCCGATGGGGCCGAGCTTTTCATTTGTCGTCGCTTTGATGCTCAGATTCGATTCGCTACCATCGACGGCATCCGCAATTTTCTTCCGCATCGCGGAAACATGTGGCGCGATCTTTGGTTCTTCGGCAATGATAGTTGCATCGATGTTGAGCACGCGGGCTTTCTTTCCCGCAAGCAATTTGCTCACCTGCTTCAAAATCTCGATGCTGCTGATGCCGCGAATGGATTCGTCCGTGTTTGGGAAATGTTGGCCGATGTCGCCCGCGCCGATCGCGCCCAGCAGCGCGTCCGCAATTGCGTGCGACAGGACATCGGCGTCCGAATGTCCTTCAAGCCCGCGCGTATGCGCGATCTCGACGCCGCCAAGGATCAATTTTCGACCTTCAGCGAGGCGGTGCACGTCGTAGCCAATTCCGCATCGAATCATGGGCTTGGCCGCCTTAAATCGTTGAAGAGTTGAAGCGTTAAATTGTAAATCCGATGTAACGATCTCACGGTGTAACGAGTCACGCAGATGACTCGTGCTTCATGCTTGGCCATTAATTCGTCATTCGTCATTCGCGCTTCGTCATTCATCACACTTTGAGATTAATAACGCCGTTGGACGCAATGATGCTGTATTTATCTTTCATGTCCTCGCGCGGGCGAAGATCGACAGTTCCACCCGCGTTTTCAACCAGGAGCCAGCCCGCTGCGATGTCCCACAGGCTGATTCCCCGCTCAATATAAGCGTCGAGTCGCCCGCAGGCGACGTAAGCCATGTCGAGCGCAGCGCTGCCGAGCACCCGGCATTTGCGCGCGCGATGAATCATTTGCTGGAGCAACGGGAAATTCGCGTTGATCGTCTCACCTGTCTTGGCGAGCCCGACTGAGACCACGGCTTCAGCGAGGTCTGCGCGGTCGCTCACGTGAACGGGATCACCATTCAGTTTTGAGATCTCGCCTTTTTGTCCTTTCCACATTTCGCGGCGAATGGGGTCGTAGATTACTCCCACCATGACCTCGTTGCGGAGGCGCAGCGCAATCGAGACGCAGAAATGCGGAATGCCGTAGAAATAATTCACGGTGCCATCGAGCGGATCGACGATCCATTGGTGCTCGCTGGATTGATCACCCACGATTCCTTCTTCGCCGTAAAGCGCGTGTCTGGGAAATTCTTTGAGAAGCAGCTTGGTAATTAACTCCTGCGCCTGAACATCGATCTCCAGCTTGATATCGTGAGCCGCAAGGGCATTGACCCGCTGCGGTCGCCGGAAATTTTTCCGAAGCAACTTTCCAGCTGCGCGCACGGCCTTTTCAGCCGCATCGAGATAATGCTTCATCGCGAAAGATTACGTCGCACAAAGAATATAAAGTGCACAGCGGAAATGCAGTCGAAGGAAACAACAAACCCTGCGTGTCATCCTAAGCGAAGCGAAGGATCTCTTAAGGCCAATTCCGCGACACACAATTTCGGTAGCGTGATCCATCGGTTGTTGTGAGGTCCCTCGCCCCGAAAGCATTCGGGGCTCGGGATGACAATAAAAAACCGGGAGGAAAAATAAATTCTCCTCCCGGGGTTGAAGTTAGGGTTGTGGCTCCGAAAGCCTTCGGAGCCGTTAATCAAGCGTGGGGCGTTAGTGCCTCTTTTTCTTCGCTGATTTTTTCTTTGCTGCTTTCTTTTTCTTTGCCATCGACTAATTCCCCCCTTTCATCCGCAACACGCGCGGAGCTCTGTGAAGAGTTGGGAATGACTTCACTTAATCGAGTTCAGTTAATCATCACATTTTTTTTGTCAAACATTTTTGTTGCAAAATTTGAAAATATTTTTACGAGCTCGCGCGCGATAAATTTTTTTGGCGCGCGAGAAATTTCACTTTTTTCGCCGCCTCGAAACAAAATCGTCACTTCATTCATGTCGCTTTCCATTCCGGAATTTGATTGGCTTACATCGTTCGCGACCATGATGTCGCAATTCTTTGCGTGCAGCTTCTTCGCGGCGTTTTCTTCCATGTGATTTGTTTCCGCAGCGAAACCGACGAGAACGAATTGTCGGTCCTGCCGGTGGCCTAACGAATCGAGAATGTCGCGCGTGGGAATTAACTCGAGCGAAAACTTCGCTCCGCGCTTTTTGATTTTTGTCGACGAAACGTTTGCGGGTTTGTAATCCGCCACGGCGGCGCACAAGACGCATATGTCACACTGGTCGGCATGCCGGTTCACCCCTTCGAACATTTCGTCACTGGTCGAAACAGAAATCAACTTTGCGTCGCGCGGCGCTTCGAGGTTAACCGGGCCAGAAACCAACGTGACCTCGTGCCCTTCAGCGAGCGCCGCTTCCGCGATGGCGTAGCCCATTTTCCCGGATGAGCGATTCGAAATGTAACGAACCGGGTCGATCGGCTCGCGCGTAGGGCCGGCCGTGATGAGGAATCTCACGCGATCAAATTATCCTGGCGGGCAAGCAGGAACTCCGCGCGAAACGCGATGTCGTTCACTTTCCAAAGTCTGCCAAGGCCTTCGTAGCCGCACGCAAGCATTCCTTCTTCTGGTCCGATAAATTCAACGCCGCGCGCTTTCAATTTTTCCACGTTGTCCACCGTAGCGGGATGCTCCCACATTTTTCCATTCATGGCCGGCGCGAGCAGAATCGGAGCGCGCGTTGCGAGCGCGATGGCTGCAAGCGGGTGATCGGCCAGACCGTGCCCGAGTTCGGCGATGATGTGCGCTGTGGCCGGCGCGATCAGCAGCAGGTTCGCGCGATCGGCGAGCTCGATATGCCCGGGTCGCCAACTTTCTTTTTCGTCGAAGAAACTGGTTGTGACCGGATTTTTTGAAAGCGTCTGCAATGTGAGTGGAGAAATAAATTCAGTCGCATCCCGCGTCATGACGGCAAAAACTTCGTGGCCTTGTTTGACCAGTAAACTGACGAGCTCGGCCGATTTGTACGCAGCGATCGATCCGGTTACACCGAGCACGACCGATTTCGTGCCGGGTCGAATGCGTACAACCTTTCGCGCGCTCGCTTTATCGCGTTTCTTTTTGGAGTCTCTGCCTTCTGCAATCATTTCTCGATCAAACGCCGGCTCAAATAGCTTTCTGCCTCCATGATTTGCTGGAACCTCTGCAAATCTTCCTCCACCGATCCACTGATAATAGTATAGCGATAGTCGCGCCAATGTTCCATTTCCCGGGCGGCGGTGGTTAGGCGGGAATCGATCTGCTCCGCGGTCTCTGTTCCGCGCTTCAACAGGCGTTTCCGCAATTCCTCGAGATCGGGAGGCATGATGAAAATGTCGGCTAAAGACTCTCGGATCAGTGGATCGCCGCAGTTGCGAATAACAGCAGCGCCTTGCGTATCAATGTCGATCAAAAC
>DASTZJ010000255.1:0-5320 GCA_035764345.1 Candidatus Udaeobacter sp. | reverse complement strand
GCCGAGAAGATCGCAGCTGAATTTGTGGATCGAGGAAATATCGACATCGCAATGGGTGGCGGAGCGGCGCAATTCCTTCCCATTACAAAAGGCGGAGAGAGACAGGACACTCGCGATCTCTTACTCGAGCTCCGTGGCAGCGGGTTCGATATTGTTCAAACCCGAGCCGAGCTGGACGCAGTTCCCGCGTGGCGCCGTCCGAAACTGGTCGGCGTTTTTAGTAAAGAGGATCTCGCCTTCGTGAACCAGGTGGAAGAAAGAGGTCAGCAACCAAGTCTCTCGGATATGGTGCGGCGAGCAATCCAATTACTCCAGTATAACGTTGGCGGATATTTGCTGGTGGTTGATGCAGGGTTAATGCGGAAGGCAGCGCATGAAAACAACGGGGAAAGGACCCTGGGCCAAACGGTCGAACTGGACCGTGCAGTTGGCGTTGCGCGAAGTTACGGCGGAGAAAAATCGACCATTATAGTGTGCGGCGATGTGGCGGTCGGCGGATTAAGCCTGAATGGATTTCCTTTTCGCAAAGATAGCGGGATTGCTCTGTTAGGCTTTAATTCTGCCGGACAGCCTTGGATTACTTGGGCAACTGGCCCGAATGGCGATAAATCGTACGGAGCCGCGAAAATACCAGGTAAACAGGACGAAAATCCGAGCAAACAATCGCAAACGGAACAGCCGGAGCCGGCGGCATTTTACGCCAAATCCGCCTTGGTAACTGTTGAAGATGTCGTGGCGTTTGGAAACGGCCCTGGAACAGACGCCCTGCAAGGCGTGGTGGAGAGTACGGTCGTTTTCAACATACTGCGCGACGAGCTCTGATAGATTTTTGTACCGGCGGGGGTTGACGGCGGCTGAACGCAGATCGGAAACCTAGCCAGGCGGAGGTCAAATCCGTTACAGTTATTTTGGCGCTTCACGGTAAGGCAAACCAAGCTCATAAAGCGCGATCTGTTGCTCTAACTCCCAGGCTAACGAGCTGTCGCCCTGCATCTGTGCGACCCGCATCGCAGCCCGGGCCCTTTCAATCGCTGTTCCAAATTGGCCGGCCTCCGCATAGGCAGCTGCTAACGTGCGCAGCACAAGCGCATTGGTGCCTCCGGAAAGTTGGTCAGCCTGCCGGGCAAGTTGAATCGCCCTGCTCCCGTTCCGGAATGACGCGTTGGACCCTGTGGCCAGCAACCACGCCAGATTATTTAAAGCGGAAACGGATTGTGGAGAAATCTCCAGCGCCTTTTCGTAGTGTTGGATGGCTTCGGCAGACTGATTTTTTTCATCGAGAGCAATAGCCAAGACAGTATGACAGTCTGGGTTATTAGGCTGGATCAACAAAGCGGCCCGACAATGGTTGATGGCGGCATCGAACTCCCCTTTCTCAACCAAGGCATGGCCGAGACCGTAACGCGCGAGAAAGTAGTCGGGACGTATTGCCACTGCTTTTTGATAATGAACGATCGCGTCGTTGATTCGTCTCTTTTGAAGAAGAGCATTAGCCAAAGCCACCCGCGCATCTGGATCGTTTGGCTGCATCGCGACCGCTTTGTCGCAATAGAAAATTGCCTCGTCCACCTGGCCTTTGCCCAGAAGAGCGGTGCCAAGATTGTAATCGGCATCCCAAAAGCTAGGCTGCATCTCCAACGTTGTCCGGTAATGCGTAATCGCGTCGTCAAGCTGGCCTTTTCCGAACAGTACGATGCCCAAATTATTATGAGCCATCCAGCAACCCGGATTTCTCGCGAGAGTCGTGCGCCAGAGCGTTTCGATGTTGCCGTACATTGCGGCTTGTCGCCACGTCAGTGTCGCCAGGAGTGCCACCAGACAGAGCGCCGCGCTTAAGATTAAAGTGCGGCTGCTTTTAACCGTGTCGGCCAAATTGACCACACCGGCAGACGCCAAGGCGATCGGACCGATACAGGCCAGGTACTGATAATGATCGGCCACAAACGTGTAGCGAAATGTGTAAAGCATGATGAACCCCAGCACCGGGCTCAGGGTGGCAACGAAAAATCCCGCTGCGACCTCGACGCTGCGTCCCACATATCGACGCAGAAAATAGATTGCCCCGCATACGATAACTCCCGCCAACAGCCATGCGTAATTGAGCAGATGAGTCGGCGCGATATCCCATCGCGGATAAATAAATGTCAGTTTAGATGGCCAGATGAGTTTGCTCAGATAAAACCAAACGGCCCGGCTCGCGACGAGAACTCGTTCGATTGGGCTCAGGAACGTAAAAACGGCACGGCTCGTTCCCTGGTGGTACCGCTCCCACCACATCGCCAATACGCCCATGGCGATGCCAAGAACAAGGAAGGGTATAATCTGGAAAACTCGCTTCCAACTAATGGGCTCCTTCTGCAACCATAAAACTAAGAACAACGCCGCAGGTAGCGTGCAGGCCGTTGTCTTGGCCGAAAGCGCCAGTAGATAAAGGATCAGGGCGAGTCCATAAAATACCCACCGCCGCTTGGTTCTTCCGTCAACAAACGCAATCCAGGCAAGTAACGTGAGCAAAAAGAAGAAGCCCATCAGCACATTCTTGCGCTCCGTGATCCAAGCGACCGATTCCACCTGCACGGGATGCAGCGCAAAAATTGCTCCCGCCAGCCATGCTCCCGGAATCTTTAACCGCGCCAGCACCACCCAGACCAGCAGTGCGTTGGCAACGTGCAGAAGAAGATTCAGCCAATGATAACCAGTTGGATTCAGGCCCCAAAACGCGTGTTCGACGCGAAACGTTGTATAAGCCAGCGGGAAATACTGCGAAGGCGAATCGAGCGAAAACCAGATTCGCCGCAGACCATCAGGTGCTGTCAGCAGCTCGTTATTTGTGATGTAGACGTCGTCGTCCCAGAGAAACCCGCCATTCCACGCGGGTCGATACGCCAGAACCGTGACCGCTGTCAGAGTAAACGCAAAAACCCAAGCGCGAGTGCGCGGAGAAAGGATGAGTCCAAAAATCTTGCGCGGGATTGCGATGTTAGACGCCATTCAAGAAGACGCAGTGCATTCGAAATCGCTCAGTTGCAAGCCACTGCTTTTCGTCGGAAAAACACTGTTCGTGACACTTGAGCTCGACATAAACGGCAAAATGTTGCGGTTTGCCTGGTGCATTCTTGCCGTGGTCGTTTTGGGTCTCATCATTGCGATCCGAATTCGACTCCTTGGAATACCGCTCGAGCGCGACGAAGGCGAGTACGCTTATGCCGGCCAGCTCATGTTGCAAGGCATCTCACCTTATCAGCTCGCTTATAACATGAAGTTCCCAGGCACTTATGCGGCCTACGCCGTGGTCATGTCAATCTTCGGACAAACGATTAACGGAGTTCATTTGGGTCTGCTTCTTGTTAACGCAGCTACGATTATTCTGATCTTTTTCCTGGGACGCCGACTTATGGATTCGGTAGTGGGAGTCGCCGCAGGAATTAGCTACGCCGTGCTCTCGATAAGCCCATCCGTGCTTGGGTTTGCTGGCCACGCCACACACTTTGTGCTGCTCCCGGTGCTTGGCGGGACATTGCTTCTGCTCAACGCCACGGACCGCCGAGCTTTCGGATGGCTATTCACGAGTGGGTTGCTCTTCGGTCTCGGAGTGTTAATGAAGCAGCCGGGAGTTTTTTTTCTTTTGTTTGGTGCGATTCATCTTGTGTCCAGCGATCTTCATCGCCGATTCCAACTTAAAACGATTCTCCTGCGAAGCTTGATTTTCAGCGGCGGTGTAATTCTTCCCTTCGGAATTACTTGCCTCCTTCTGTGGCGAATCGGCGTTTTCGATAGGTTTTGGTTTTGGACAATCGATTACGCACGGCAATACGCCAGCCTGGTTCCTTTCAGCCAAGCGTCACAACTTTTCTTTTACAGCACGAGGGAAGTGATTGTCGCCGGCTGGCCGATCTGGATGCTGGCAGGAATTGGACTCGTCGCGGGTTTGTGGGTGCAACGAACACGTCCTAGCACAGTTTTTCTCCTCGGCTTCCTATTTTTTTCTGCGTTAGCGCTATGCACGGGATTCTATTTTCGATTGCACTATTTTATTTTGGTGCTCCCTGCTGTCTCGCTGCTTGCCGGCGTAGCCATCAGCAGATTGTCGGATCTCAGTGTAGATCGACCAATCGGGGTCCGGTTTATCCCCATCTTGATTCTAGGAGCTGCTCTTGCCTGGCCGATTCTCACAGAAAGAAAGTTCTTTTTTGAAGCCTCCCCGGCCGATGCTTCTCGAATGATTTATCCAGAGAGTCCTTTCACGGAATCCATCAGAGTTGCAGAATATCTGCGAGAACATACAACACCAAGTGACACGATCGCCGTGCTGGGTTCCGAGCCACAGATTTATTTTTATTCGGACCGACATTCCGCAACCGGCTACATTTATGTTTACGGTCTGATGGAGGCCCAAAAGTATGCCACGCAAATGCAGCAAGAAATGATTCGCGAGATTGAACGCGCGCGTCCGAAATTTCTCATCTTTGTGGTAATGCCAGATTCGTGGCTGCAACGGCCAGAATCTGAACGGTTGATTTTCACCTGGGCTAATGATTACAGGGCGCAAAAGTATGCTGTTGCCGGTTTCGTGAACATGGTGGCACCAGATAAAACGGACTATTATTTTGGCAGCGTCCCCGAATCAGTGCCAAGACTAGGGAAATACATTTTGATCTACGAGAGAAAATCCTAGCAATGACGAAGCCCGAATTAATGACGAATGACAAGGCTTCTATACGCCTTTGTCATTCGGGCTTCGGGCATTCATTCGTCATTCGTCATTCGTGCTTCATCATTTCTGCGAGATGAACACACCGCCGAGCCGACGTCTATTAATCATCGGCATCTGCATCGCCCCGGCGGCGCTGACCTGGCTTGTTTTCAGCCAAACGCTCTGGCACGACTTCATTAACTATGACGATCCGCGTTATGTCTATGAAAATACGAGGATAACCGGTGGCCTCAGCATCAGCGGCGTTGCCTGGGCATTCACGCATATTCATTCCATGAACTGGCATCCGCTGACCACCATTTCGCATATGCTCGACTGCCAGTTATACGGGCTTAAAGCGGGAGCCCATCACTTCACCAATGTTTTGCTGCACTCACTTGCGGTAATCCTTCTTTTTCTCGCATTGCAACAGATGACCGACGAGTTTTGGCGAAGCGCCTTCGTTGCAAGCGTGTTCGCAATCCATCCGTTGCGCGTGGAATCGGTTGCCTGGATAGCAGAGCGAAAGGATGTGCTGAGCGGCGTTTTCTTCATGCTTACGCTGCTTGCCTATGTCCACTACACGCGCGCGCCGTCGTTAGGGCGTTATTTGGCGGTGGTGATGGC
>DASTZJ010000254.1:0-4495 GCA_035764345.1 Candidatus Udaeobacter sp. | reverse complement strand
AAGTTGACTCCGGTGTGATAACGATCGTGATCGGTAAAAGCGATGTCGCTTAAACCGAACTTACGCGCCGAATCCGCCCAGGGCTGGAGCAGCGCCGGCGTGTAGCGCTGCACCCGATGTCCCTGTGGATGAGTGTGGTAGTCGGAAAAAAGCCGATAGCTAATGGCTGTTGGCTGATTGCCGGGCATGGGCGCTTCTGTCTATCAACTACCAGCTATTGGCTTCCTTCAAGGCACGGCCAGGAATTTTTGCCGGACACGCAACTCCGGGTACTGAGGAAAAAAGACCTCGGCGATAAAGACCTTGTTTGGCGTCAGATCGCGAGTTGCGATTGTTTCGTTATACTCGATCCGCTCCTGCGGGTTAATCAAAATCGTGGCGGGTTTCTCTGCGATAGCGTGGTTGTCCGACCACTTTGTGAGGATATTCCCTTCGGAATTCATTAAATAAATTTCAATCCGTTGGTTTGTCGGAAAATCGAGAGTCACAGGACGCTTGGATACGTTTGCGAGTGTCAATGTTATCCCAAGCTGGCGGACTTCGGACAGCTTGATGGTCTGTGGTGTGATTTGCAGATCGACCGTAAGCCCGCGCAGTCTTGCATCCTTGTATTGGGGAACGGCTTCGGGAGAAAATGGATGGAGGAGGCGGCCCAACCAACCGCGTCTGCGGGCGGGTGTGGACGTCGGGACGGTGTCCTGAGCAAACATGCCCCCGACGACGAAAAACATCAGAATGTGTAAAACGGCTCGTCGCTTCATGAGCAGGTTAAAACAGACCGAAAGCTTTCGAGGTTGCAAAAACCCTGTCAAACCCTTTATCCAATCGGCATGAAAACTCTCTCTGCATTCGTGTTTTGCGTGGTTCTTGCCGCGGCCGACGGCGTGGCAAAACAACGACATTGCACGTTGCGATTGCACGCACAAGCAAATCCAAAGGACACCGAGGTCTTTGCGACATCCGTTCGTGCCCGCGTATCGGGAAAGGATGTCGCGATCGAGAAGATCCCGCGAATTTCGGAGAATGACGTCATCGCATTTTATCCTTACGCGGCTGCGAACGGAACTTATGGTGCGTTGTTCCAACTCGACGAGCATGGACGAGTCGCCCTCGACGCCTTGAGCATTGAACGCAGAGGCAGTTTGCTTTTTGTGTTCATCAATGGCCGACCAATCACCGAGCTCGAAATCGACAGGCGCGTTTCTGATGGAAAAATCTACATCCCTTCCGGGCTAACCTCGACCGATATCGAATTAATGAAAAAAGACTGGCGCATGATCGGACAACGGAAGCGGTAACACACGCCGGGAACTGACTGGCGTCCCCGGTAACGCATGAACCATCTTATAACGGTAACGTTTTTCACGTTCGCTTTGATACGTTCCACGATGGGAGATAACCAGATTCTCGACCTCGTTTTTCCAACCGACAATGGTGCCCTTTTGTCAGGCGGCGGAGCCGCATTCTACCAGTACATCGAGCGCAACTACAAGGGCGTGAAATCCACGCCGTGGGAAGGTGGCCAATACGGTTTTGTGCGTGATCCCACGGACACAGCAGGTGGCGTTGTTTACACTCGTTTTCATGAAGGTATCGATATTCGCCCGCTGCACCGCGACGAGCATGGTGAGCCGCTGGATGAGGTGCGCGCTATTGCCGATGGGAAAGTGGCGCACGTCAACTCCGCTCCCGGGTACTCGAACTACGGAAAATACATCGTCATTGAACACCGATGGGCCGGTTCAAATTACTACAGCTTGTACGGCCATCTGAGTTCAATCGCAGTCCAACCAGGGGACACGGTGAAACGCGGCCAGAAGATCGCCGTGATGGGCTACACCGGAACAGGACTAAACCGGGAACGCGCCCATCTCCATTTGGAATTGAACCTGATGCTAAGTCATGAATTCGAGTCGTGGTACACCGCATTCTTTAGAAATGATCCAAATCACAACGGTATTTACAACGGCATGAATCTCGCCGGGCTCGATATCGCGCAGCTGTATCTTGCGCTGCACAAAAATTCCTCGCTAACTGTTCCCCAATTCCTCAGTCGCGAACAGACATTCTACAAAGTGATCCTTCCTAAATCGCGCCACTTCGAGCTGCCAAAACTTTACCCGTGGATGCTACCAACCGGGAGCCGAAACGAAAAATCTTCGTGGGAAGTCTCGTTTGCGCAATCTGGCGTCCCCCTGAGAATAGAATCGAGCGATAAACGCGTGACGCAGCCCGGGCTGAGTTTTGTCAAGAAAAGCTCCGTAGATTATTCTTATCTGACCCGGGACATAGTTTCGGGCCACGGCGCAAATGCGCACCTCACCGATTACGGCAGGCAACTGATGCGGCTCTTGATTTGGCCTGACTAACGCGTGGTGAAAAGCGCCGGAGTACCGGGCGCACTCCAAGACGCAAGCGCGCAATGTACGCGCGAGATCGCGGTGACGTTTTGGAGTGCGGCAGTACTCTGCCGCTTTATGAGAACAAACCCCACAGTGCGAATCCAGCTTCAACACGACGTAGGCGTGCCTTGTGCGAGGGCGACTGCGTGCGGGATTGCTCCCTGCACAAATCCAAGGCATTCCACAGCGCCGCTCGGCTTTCCTGGAAGCGCGATCACGAGCGAAAGATCGACAATCGCTGCCAGGCTGCGTGACAAGATGGAATTGGGCGTGATCTTCATGGATTCCGCGCGCATCACCTCTCCAAAGCCGGGCAACTCGACGCGCATAATTGCACGGATCGCTTCCGGGGTAACGTCCCGCGGTCCGACGCCCGTGCCGCCAGTCGTCAAGATTAGACCGCAGCCTTGCTGTGAAAACGAGCGAATCGTCTGCCGAATGCGTCCTGCGTCGTCGGGAACAATCGCTTCCGACAGGACCTGCCAGCCTGCTTTTTGTGCCGCATCTCTCAGCGCCGGTCCACCAAGGTCCTGGTAATCACCTGCGCTTGCGCGATCCGAAATTGTGATGATACCAACTTGGATCTGCATGGCCTAATGATCTGCGCACATAAAAAGGCTGTCACCCTCAGCAAGCGAGGGACCTCACGCAAGCCGAGTGATCACGCTGGTCCGGTTGTGTGCTACAAGCCGCATCAGCGGAATTTCTCGCCGCTTTCGCTGCACGGGATGAAAAGAAAAAATCTCTGCGTTTAGACATCGTGCTTAGTCTTGCTGGTTAAACGAACATCTGAAATCTGCATCTCTTTATCCACCGCCTTGCACATGTCGTAAATTGTGAGCAACGCGACGGTGACACCGACGAGCGCTTCCATCTCCACCCCGGTTTGCGCAATTGTCTGCGCGGTGCATTTCACCTCTGCTCCCTTGTCCGAGGTGACAATTTCGATTTTAACGTCGCCAAGAGGCAATGGGTGGCAAAGTGGGATCAGGTGCGCCGTCTGTTTCGCGGCTTGAATACCGGCGATGCGTGCCGTTGCGAAGACGTTTCCCTTTGCGATTTGATCCTTCGCGATCAGATCAAGTGTTGTACGCTTTAGCTGAATCTTACCAACGGCTAGCGCTCTTCGCTTACTCATCGGCTTGGCCGATACATCGACCATCTGGGCACGGCCCTCGCCGTCTAAGTGAGTGAGTCGCTGCATTCGTTAGCCGCCGATGGCGATCATCTTGCGGTTCGGTTGGTAATTCTCGCGAAAGTCGTGCTGCTCAGGTTTTCGATCGACAACATCCAGAAAGAATTGTTTTAGCTCCGCGTCACTCGCGCCAGCGCGCAGTGGTTTCATGATGTCGAACTCCAGATAACTCCCGAGGCAGGGACGCAATTTTCCGTCGCATGTGAGACGAAGCTTGTTACAGCTTTCGCAGAAATGGAGGTTGGTCATCGCTCCGATAAAACCAATACGCTGCCGCCGCCCGGGGATTTGATAATACGTGGCCGGACCGTTCGTTCTAAACTCAGTCTCAGGAATTAAAGGGCCATAACGCGATTCGATCATCTTCTTCGCCTGATTGACTGGCATGAAGTTGTTGTCATCGAGCACTTCGGTCGTGCTTACGGGCATCATCTCGATGAAACGAAGAATCAAATTGCGCGGCGCCGCGAATTGTATCAGCGGAATTAGCTGGTCTTCATTTCGGCCGCGCATCAAGACTGTATTCAATTTAATTTGCTCGAAGCCTGCGGCGATGGCTGTGTCGATCCCTCGAAGGACCTGTTCATGGAAATCGCGGCCGGTAATTTGCGAATAGACTGCTCGATCCAATGTATCGAGCGAAATATTGACCGATTCCACACCTGCGGCCCGCAAAGCGCTGGCCATTGTTTTGCCCGGCGCGATTTCACGCGCAAGCAACGTCCCATTCGTAGAAAGACCGATGCTTCTGATGCCGGGGATTTCAGGTATTCGCCTGATGAAATCGATCACATCACGGCGCGTCAGCGGTTCGCCACCGGTAATTCGCACCTTCGAAACGCCCAACTCGGTCGCAATGCGAATGAGACGCAGCGTTTCTTCAAAGGTCAGGATTTCC
>DASTZJ010000253.1:0-5858 GCA_035764345.1 Candidatus Udaeobacter sp. | reverse complement strand
ACTGCTTCTCCCATGACTCTGGACTGGAGCTACAACATGTTCGCAACAAATTCGCGCGCGTCGAATGGCGCAAAGTCGTCGATCTGCTCACCGGTGCCGACAAAACGGGTTGGGATTCCAAGTTCGTCCTGGATCGCGACGACGATTCCGCCTTTGCCGCTTCCGTCGAGCTTGGTGACGATAAGACCAGTCAATCCAACGGCGCTCTGGAATTCGCGCGCCTGGCTGAGCGCGTTGCCACCGGTTGTCGCATCGACCACCAGCAGCGTCTCATGCGGCGCATCCGAGTCGTGTTTGGCGAGCGTGCGTTTCACCTTTTGAAGCTCGGCCATCAGATTCTTTTTGGTGTGCATCCGGCCGGCTGTATCGCACAGCAGAAAGTCAGCCTTGTGTTTTGCGGCTGTTTGATACGCCTCGTAACAAAGCGCGGCCGGATCGGTGTTGTATTGCCCTTTGATCATTTCGACGCCCAGTTTTGACGCCCAAATTCCAAGCTGCTCGATCGCCGCAGCGCGAAAAGTATCTGCCGCCGCCAGCAACACGCTGTGTCGATCTTTCTGAAGATAACGAGCCAGCTTTGCTGTCGATGTGGTCTTACCAGTACCGTTTACACCTAAAAGTAGAATCACGTTTGGTTTACCGGCCAGAGGGCGGATGGAAGCAGTCTTTGCAGGTAGAACCCCAGCAATTTCTTGACGCACAACTTTCACAACATCATTTATTCCCATTAACGACCAGGCTTCGCGTTCTTGCAGCGTTTTGATGATGCGAGCCGTCATCGGCACCCCGAGGTCCGCGCGAATGAGCGATTCCTCGAGCTCGTCCCAGTCGACGGGTTTGGCCGCGAAATGTTGGGCCAGGGATTGAAGAAAGTGCATGGCAATGGAATGCGAACCGTGAATCGTAAATCGAGATTCGTGAACCGATGTAACGAATTAACGAATCACGATTCCTTTCTCACTGGTTCGCGCGCCGGCCGGTCCAAATCTTTTCGTACGCGATCGAGAATGCCGTTGACGAAACGACCCGACTCGCCGCCACCGAACGTTTTTGCCAGCTCAATTGCTTCGTTAATGGAAACAACCGGCGGTATGTCGTCGCGGTAGAGCATTTCGTAAATCGCCAGCCGAAGCACATTGCGATCAACCGCTGAAATACGGCGGAATTCATAGTTTTCGCAGTAGCGGCGAATCCGTTCATCGATTTCCGGCAGGTGCTCGACCATTCCCTCGATAAGAGGCTGCGCAAACTCGCGCACTCGCGGCGTCGCTGGACAGAATTCCCAAAAATCGTCAATCTCTTCCGGTCCTTCGCCGCGCTGAAGATCGCGCCAGAAATGATATTGGATAGCCGCTTCACGTGCTCGCCGTCGTTTGCCCATAAACTACTCCCCACGAAGTTTCGACATCACGCCGGCGATTTCCACTGCTGCCCGCGCGGCCTCGGTACCGCGGTTAATTCTATTTTCAAGACACCGTTCGCGCGCCTGGTCCTCGTTATTGAAGCTGAGTACTACATTGATCACTGGCACACCATACTCAATCGCGATCCGCTGAAGAGCGTCCGTGACTGAGCGATTTAGATTTTTGGCATGGTTTGTTTCTCCCTGCATGATCACGCCGCACGCGATAATTGCATCTGCCTTTTTCTTTCTCGCCAACTCGCGAACGACTACGGGAATTTCAAATGATCCCGGCACGGGGTGAATCGAAATTGCTGCACCGGGTGCAAGCTTGTGCAGCTCTTCGGCAGCATGATCAACCAGGCCCTGCACATATTGTGCATTAAATTGGCTCGCGACCATTTGGAATGTGCGTTTACCCTTATCAACTCGCGGGCGGCGCGTCGCGTTGGTCGACATTCCTTCTCAGAACCGCAATTTGACCTCGCTATAATCCGCAATCACAAGAGATGCCCGAGCTTCGTCTTTTTTGTTTCGAGATATTTGGCGTTATGCGGATTGGCTTCGCTGCGTATCGGCACCTGCTCCACCATCTCCAGGCCGTAACCTTCGAGTCCGACTACTTTCTTCGGGTTATTGGTTAGGAATCGGAACTGACGCACCCCGAGGTCGAAAAGGATTTGCGCGCCCAGTCCATAATCTCGCAGATCGCTGGGGTACCCAAGCTTTGCATTTGCTTCGACCGTGTCGAGTCCTTCCTCCTGCAATTTGTAAGCGTGAATTTTTGCAGCGAGACCGATGCCGCGTCCTTCCTGGCGCATATAAACCAGGACGCCGCTGCCTTCTTCCTGAATTTGCCGAAGTGCCGCGTGCAACTGATTTCCGCAGTCGCACCGGCGCGAACTGAACACGTCGCCGGTGAGACATTGGCTGTGCACACGCACCAGCGTCGGCTTGTGCTTGTCAATTTTGCCTTTGACCAGGGCAAGGTGATGCTGGCCGTCAAGCTTCGAGCGATACAGATGTAAATCGAAATCGCCGTAGTCAGTCGGCATTTTCACGATTTGCTCCAGCTCTACGAGTTTTTCGCGAACGCGCCGATGTGCGATCAAACTCTGAATTGTGCAAATGCGGAGGCCATGCTTCTTCCGGAATTCCATTAACTCGGGCAACCGCGCCATAGTGCCGTCATCGTGCAAAATCTCGCAAAGCACTCCTGCCGGTTGTAGTCCGGCCATTCCAGCCAGATCGACGGCGGCTTCGGTGTGACCAGCCCGTCGCAGTACACCTCCATCTTTTGCGCGCAACGGAAAGACGTGCCCCGGCTGATTGAGGTCTTCGGGAGACGATTTCGGGTTGGCGATTGCCAGGATGGTCGTGGCCCGATCATAAGCGCTGATGCCCGTGGTCACGCCCCGCGCGGCATCCACCGAGACGGTAAAATCCGTCTTATGTTTCTCGCGGTTCTGCGCAACCATGCGTTGCAAGCCAAGTTGCTCCGCGCGCTCATTTGAAATCGGCGCGCAAATCAAGCCGCGGCCATGCGTGGCCATGAAGTTAATTGCTTCCGGGGTTACCTTTTCGGCGGCCATTACCAGATCGCCTTCATTCTCACGGTCGGCGTCGTCCGTCACAATAACGATGCGGCCCTTGGCGACGTCGCTTACCACATCGTCAATTGCGTCGAACTGAAATGTCTGTTGAGCCTTGGCAATCATCGAAGCAATACCATTACGTCCGTGGCCGCCTTGAGCAACTGTTACTCCCTAACTCGTGATCGAAATGGTAGGGTAGGGACGGCGCGGTGCGCCGTCCGGACGCCGCGGTGCGCCGTCCTGCTAAACACGGCTATGAGCAAAGAAAATCATTTTTCGCTACTCGACACAATCGCCTCTGGCCGATACATGTCACGGTTGCTCGACTGAAACTCAGCTTTCAGTTTCACTTTGAACTGAGAGAGATCGACCAGATCCCAGCGCGTGAATTTCCAGGCGCCATTTCTTTCCCGCGGCTCGTGTTCGAATCCAACGATTAAACGTATAGCATCGCCGCGCACTTTATTCGTGGCGACTTTTGGCTCGAAATAGAATGCGCGGAAACTGCTATCACGGCTGCCGGCAACGTAAAGTTTTGGATCGAGATAGAATACCCGCTTGCTCGCGACATCGACGACGCGCAGATCAGGATAGCCAGAACGTTGCACATGGCCTTCGGCAATGCGCGGGAAATCGCAATTCAGTCCCGGCGCTGCATTCAAAAATTGGCGCAAGCTGTCTTCAAAGTGACTACTTACTTCATTGATCCGGCCCACGTTCTGAATCGCACTGTCTGGTGCGTTGAATCGTTTCATCGTCTCATCGCATGCCGTGCTGATTTGCTTAATTACTCGCTGATCGATTTCGTTTTTTGGATCCATGGGCAAAACGCGCTTGCCCGTCGCGTCAAAAATCACTTCGGCAAACGGAATCCCGCGCATTTGCCGATCTTCATCCAGCAACCACGGGATTAATTGATCAACCGGAGCATCTGTTGGCGACGTCTGTAGGGCAGGCGCTCCGCCTGCCAAACAGACTGCAAAAACAACGATCGATGTGCGAAGCATTTGTTGATTCAAAGTCCGCTTTCGCCGATGAACAAGAGCAAACCGATGAGAATTTGATCGCAGGACTTTGACGGTCCTGGAACTGTGACTACAGTGACTACATGACAACAACTTTACGGGACGCCAAGGCCAGACTTTCTGAAATGGTTAAACGTGCCAGCCGCGGAGAAGAAGTGGTGATTACCGTGCATGGGAAGGAGACGGCAAAGCTCGTTGGTGTGTGGCGGCAAAGAAACAAGATCGACAAGGAAAAATGGTTGAAGCGCCTCGAGAGATTGCGGAAACAAAGCTGGACGGGCCGTTACGGGAAGACTGCGGAGCAGATTCAAGACGAAGATCGTGCTGACCGGTTTTAACCAATGGCTTTCTGGGACACGTCTGCGCTCCTTAAGCTTTACGTGCGAGAACGCGATTCGGATCGCTTTCACGACTTGATACAAAGTCTGCCGGAGAAAACAGCGATTTCACAGTTCACTCTGGCGGAAATGCATCGCGCACTTTGGGCGAAGGTATTTGCGCGGGATGTTCCAGCAAACTTTGCGCAGAAGGCCTACCGCGAACTTTGTGCCGACGTCGAAACAGCACAGCTCGACATAGTGCCGTTTGGCCGGGCTGTGCAGGAAGAGTTTGATCGAATTATTCCGATTTGTTATCGAGCGAGTCCGCAGGTGCCGATCCGGACGCTTGACGGATTGATCCTTGCCTCGGCGCTAATCGCGAGAACAGTCCGGTTGGTTAGCACCGATTCGCGAATGCGTGCTGCCGGAACGCTTTTGGGTCTGCATGTTTTACCGCAATCGTTGCGATGAACAAATCCGATAAGATTTTTGTCGCCGGTCATCGCGGCATGGTCGGCAGTGCACTGATTCGCCGACTTGGGGCGGAAGGCTTCGTGAACCTGTTGGTTTGCGATAGATCGAAGCTGGATCTCAGCAATGACGCTGCAGTTGCGAGATTTTTCGCCGAACAAAAACCAGCTGTGGTGATTCTCGCGGCGGCAAAAGTCGGTGGCATCAAGGCAAACAACGATTTTCCAGTCGAATTCCTTCTCGAGAATTTGCGGATACAGAACAACGTTATTTGTTCGGCGCACGAGAGCGGCGTGCGCAAATTTCTCTTTCTTGGAAGCTCCTGCATTTACCCGAAGTTCGCGCCGCAACCCCTCCCGGAAACGGCGTTGCTAAGCGGACCGCTGGAGCCAACCAATGAAGCTTACGCGATTGCGAAGATTGCCGGGATCAAGCTTTGCCAGGCGTATTCTCGCGAATACGGCGCGAATTTTATCTCGGTGATGCCAACAAATCTTTACGGCCCGAACGACAATTTCGATCTGGAAACATCCCACGTCGTGGCCGCGCTCTTGCGTAAAGCGCGCGAAGCAAAAACGCGGAAAGATCGAAAGCTGACCGTGTGGGGCTCCGGAAAACCGCGGCGTGAATTTTTGCATGTGGATGATCTTGCGTCAGCGTGTCTGTTGCTGCTGGAGAAATACAACTCGCCGGAAATCATCAATGTCGGCTGCGGCGCGGACATCTCGATTCGCGAACTGGCTGAGTTAATTTGTGACGTAGTCGGTTTCGATGGCGAACTTACCTGGGACGCGACTAAACCCGATGGCACGCCGCGAAAACTTTTGGACGTCACGAAACTGCGTGATCTTGGCTGGAAGCCATCGATTCCGTTGCGCGACGGTATCGCCCAGACGTACGAATGGTTTCTCGCGAACTGTGTGCGGTGAAACCCGTAGTAAAGGGTAGGGACGCCGCGCTGCGGCGCCGGGTCGGCGTAGCGCGCCGACCCTACCTCGATTCACGTTTGCGTTTGATTCGATCTATATTTGGCTGCCATTAATTC
>DASTZJ010000252.1:0-3058 GCA_035764345.1 Candidatus Udaeobacter sp. | reverse complement strand
TCTCAATCGCACAGTTGCGTTAAAAGTTATCAGATCCAGCCAGTCGACGACCAAGGCGCATCTTAAGCGGTTCCGACTGGAAGCGGAAGCCGCCGCGAGTTTGGATAACCCTAATATCGTCCCAGTTTATGAAGTGGGCGAGCATGGTGGCTCGTGCTACTTCAGCATGAAATTAGTTGAGGGTGGGCCGCTCGACCAAGTCTTCAAGCGCGAGCCACGATCCTTCGGAATCCGGCGCGCAGCGGAATTGATTGCCAAACTGGCGCGCGCTGTTCATTACGCGCATCAACGCGGCATACTCCATCGAGACATTAAGCCTGGAAATATCCTGATCGACGCCAAAGGTGAACCGCTCGTTACCGACTTCGGCCTCGCGCGGTTGCTCGAAGAGGAAAGCACTGTTACGCGCACGCTGGACACGCTGGGCACACCGAGTTACATGGCGCCAGAACAGGCACTGGGTAATCCCGCAGGCGCGGGACTCACCAGCGCAACAGACGTGTACGGGCTGGGCGCGGTGCTATACCATCTGCTTACCGGGCATCCACCATTTGCAGGTGGAACAACCTACGACACGATTCGGTTGCTGCTGGAAACCGAACCACGGCAACCCCGCCTCTGGAATCCAAAAACAGATCGCGACCTTGCGACCATCTGCCTGAAGTGTCTGGAGAAGAATCCGCAGCGCCGTTATCCATCCGCGCTCGCGCTCGCTGAAGACTTGGAACGGTGGCTAAGGCATGAACCGATTCGGGCGCGGCGGACCGGAATTTTTGGTCGCGGAAGAAAATGGGTGCGCCGGAATCCCACCATGGCCCTGTTGATCCTGTCACTGGCCGCTTTGGGAACAGCCATTAGTTGGAATGTTTGGAAAAGCGAATTTGTCCCTACCTCTGCAGCGACCGGTATCGCTGTGTTACCCTTTGAAAATCTCAGCGAAGGTAAAGAGGACGCGTTTTTTGCCGATGGCGTCCAGGACGACATTCTGACCAAGCTGGCCAAGATTGCCGATCTTAAGGTGATCAGCCGCGCCAGTGTAATGGACTATCGCGGCAAGCGTAACATGCGGGAGATCGGAAAGGCGCTGCGCGTTTCTCATGTGCTGGAGGGCAGCATGCGCAAAACCGGCGCGCGCCTCCAACTAAACGCCCAGTTAATCGATACGCGCACCGAAGCGCACGCATGGTCGGAGCAATATGATGTTGATTTGAATCAGCGGTACACCATCCAGAGTGAGATCGCACAAAAAATTGCTCAGCGACTTCATGCAAAAATTTCAGCCGCCGAAGCGCGGGCCATTGCGCAACCAATAACGACGGACCTCACTGCTTTTGATCTCTACACTCGCGCCAGAAACCTTCTTCTGATGAAAAGCCTTAGCGCCAGCGCAAAAGCAAACTTTCTCCAGGCGGTCGATTTGCTCAACGAAGCGGTCGCGCACGACCCGGCTTTTTTCCAAGCCTATTACCAACTCGCCTCGGCGCATGGCAACCTTTACTTCCTTGGCTACGACCATACACCCGAGCGCCTGGCGCTGGCCGAAAGGGCTACCCAAGCCGCACTTCGCCTCCGTCCCTATGCTGGCGAAGCCCACCTGGCGCGGGCCGAGAATCTTTATGAGGGACAACTCGATTATAACGGAGCTCTGGCTGAACTGGAAATTGCCAGTCAGAGCCTGCCCAATGACCCCAAGGTATTTGAGTTAACGGGTTATATTCAACGGCGCCAGGGCAAACAGGAAGAAGCGTTGCGTAATCTCGAGCGCGCCGTGGAGCTGGACCCCCGCAATGCGTTAACGTTACAACAATTGGCGTTGAGTTATGAGCTTGTCGGGCGTTACCCCGAAGCGAAATCGGTCTGGGACCGCGTGCTGGCCATCGAGCCGAACGATGTCGAAGCGAAAGTGTCGCGTGCTCTGGTGGAGTTTAATTGGAAGGCCGATACCCGACCTCTGCATCTGTTAATCGAGTCGATTCGGGCCACAAATCCCGGAGCGTTACTCGGTGTCGCCGACGCCTGGTTTATCTGTGCGCTGGCCGAGCGCGACACCACGGCCGTGCAAAATGCCTTGATCGCTCTGGGCGAGACTCCGCTACGAGATGGTCCCATTCGGTTCAGTCGCCCATTCGTCCGAGGCATCATCGCTCGCCTGGCCAAGGACGATAGTAAGGCGCAGTTCGCTTTCACTGTCGCGCGCGCGGAGCACCAGAAAATCCTCCAGGCGGAGCCAAACTACGGTCCGTCGTTGTGCGTGCTCGGCTTGATTGACGCGGCTCTCGGACGCAAAGAAGACGCATTGCGCGAAGGCCGGCGCGCAGTTGAGCTTCTTCCGGTGGAGAAAGACGCGCTCAACGGCAGACGCATGATCGTCTATCTGGCGATGATCGCCGCCTGGGTTGGCGAAAGAGATCTGGCCTGTGAACAGCTTGCCAGGGGCATCGGCCATTCGAGTGACCTTAGTTATGGTCAATTAAAACTGCTGCCGTTTTGGGACCCGTTGCGGGGTGACCCCGGCTTCGAAAAAATCGTCGCCTCTCTTGCGCCGAAATAAAATTTGACCGCAGACTGCGCGGATAACACCGATTAGATAATTCAGGAGGAGTGGTAGGCGCTCGGCCGCCGTCAGCCGAGAAATCTATCCGTTGTATCGGCCTAATCCGCAGACATAGCCGCTCGCTCGCGGAAGCCCACCACAGGACTCCGATTGGCGGACTTTCGCAGTGTCTGCCGCAAAGGGCCGAAATCGCCGATGACACGCCGACATTCCGAAAAACGTCACTCCGATCGCGATTCGGCCGGTAAGATCGTTACCTCCAATTTCTCGGTGCGGCGAATGACTGTGAGCTTGGCGCTCACCCCAATTTGTTCGCCGACCAAAATCTTATGCAGATGGTGCACGCTCCCGATTGGCTGATCGTTGAACGCAATGATCAGGTCGCCCTCGCGCACTCCAGCGCGCTCGGCAGGACTGTTCTTCTCGACTGAAACAACGAGGACACTTGTCTCAAGGGGCAAACCATAGAACCGCACGATCCTCCGGTGAATCGGCACGTTCTGA
>DASTZJ010000251.1:0-4783 GCA_035764345.1 Candidatus Udaeobacter sp. | reverse complement strand
ATTACATCGCGCGCGGAGGACGCCGACGTCCTGGTCGTTAACACCTGTGCGTTCATTGATTCCGCCAAGGAGGAATCCATCGAAGCGATTCTGGACGCGCATCAGCAGCGTGGCTTAAACAAGCGATCCGGTCAAAAACTCATCGTCAGCGGCTGCATGTCGCAACGGTTTGCGCGCGAGCTGCAACAGGAGTTGCCGGAGGTGGACGCATTTATTGGATTGGATCAGGTCGCGCAGCTTGGTGAAATTGTGGAGAAGATTCTAAGAAAACGCCCAACGCTCAAAGCGGGCGGTTCACTGTTGAATGTTGATTCTGACAACGGTGATGTCGGCCTTGCGTTTGCAGAGAAGCGCCCGACTTACATTCCCGATTACGATACGCCGCGCTTCAGGCTTACTCCCGCACATTCCGCGTACGTAAAGATCGCCGAGGGCTGCAATCATCCGTGCAGTTTTTGCGTGATTCCACAAATGCGGGGGAAGCACCGCAGCCGTCCGCCACAGTCGGTGCTGGCGGAAATTCGGGGGCTCGTCAGCGAAGGTGTGCGCGAGATTAATTTGATCAGCCAGGACACGACCTTTTATGGGATGGATCTCTGGACAGCGAAGGCCGGACCCCGTCAACCAGTGGACTCGACGCGCGGCCCAACGCTTGCCGGTCTTCTTCGCGAAATTCAACGAATCGAGGGAGACTTCTGGGTGCGCTTGCTTTATACGCACCCGGCGCACTGGAGCGCCGAACTCATCGAGACCATCGCGCAGTGCGACAAGGTTGCCCGTTACGTCGATATTCCCCTGCAACATATCGACGACTCGATGTTGGGACGCATGCGACGTGAAACTTCACGTCAGCACATCGAAGATTTAATTCAAAGGCTGCGCGCTGGAATTCCGGGAGTGACGTTGCGTACCACTTTCATCGTCGGATTTCCCGGGGAAACCAACGAGGAATTTACCAGCCTTCTTCACTTCATCCGACGCACTCGATTTGAGCGGCTCGGGGTATTCAAATATTCGCAGGAAGAAGGCTCGCGCGCTGCCAAAATGCCAGAACATCTCTCCGCCAAAATTAAGAACGCGCGCTACCGGATGGCGATGTCGATTCAGCGAGAAATCGCGCATGACATTGCCCGTGAAAAAACCGGAAGAAAATTGAAATTATTAGTAGATCAGCCGCACATCGCGCGGACCGAAGCCGATGCTCCAGACGTCGATGCGCGCGTTATTTTATCGAAGGAGGCCCCAGTCGGCGAGTTTGTTTGGCGGACGATCGTGGGAAGTCGTGGCTACGATCTGCTGGGCTGAGTCGGGTGCTTACAAAAGGGATTTTTTGGCAAAGCGTACTTAACACGTGACAGCAGTCTTTTTCCTGAGCAAACTTCTTGGTACTTATTTTGCTAGATGACCGAACCAAACGAACCGAAAAAAGAGACGACTCGCATTCTCTTTGCTCCTGCGGCCGCAGAAAAACCGCCGGCAGACCCAAATGCCAAATCGCGTGACACCGTGCGAATCCAGTTGCCGCTTCGCGAGCCGCCTGTTCGAACTTCAACGGAACCGCAGCCTGTGTCCAACCCTGCTGTTCAGGGCGCAACCTCCCCGCAATTTTTCCAGCCGCCACCGCCTCCATCACCGTTAAGCGCCTCGGTCACGCCCGCGCCAGACCTACCGTCCACGGGGCCGACAAAAGAGACAGTGCGCATTCCGCTTAGTGCGGTTCAGATGAAAAAGACTCAACCGCTTACCGCCGTGCCGGAGATGGCGCCGCAGAATCCTTCAATCGCGGTGGCGCCCGTCGAGAAAAACTCAATGCCACTGCTGTGGCTCTTGCTCGGTGTTTCTGCCGTGATTTTGATTATTCAGATTTGGACTTACCTTTCTTAAAGCTATGGATAATTCCACTGTTATTAAACTCGATGAGTCCAATTTTGACCGTGAAGTGACGCAAGACGACAAACCTGTGATTGTCGATTTTTGGGCGGAATGGTGTGGTCCGTGCAAAATGATCGCGCCGTTGCTGGATGAGGTTGCCCGTGAAAAAGCAGGTTCAGTGAAGGTAGCAAAGGTTAACGTGGACGAAAATCAGAGTCTTTCGCTTAAGTACAATATTCGCGCCATTCCGGCTTTGCTCTTTTTCAAGAACGGCCAGCTGCGGGATCAAGTCACTGGTGTCACGAGCAAGAAAGATTTGTTGAATCGAGTCAACGCGCTCGGCTGAGGAAATCTTTCAGAAATTTCCGAGCGAATAGCGGCATGCCGCCAGCTGTCGCGGCCTTTGGCCATAGCCTGGCGACGTCGCAGCTAGAAACTGATCTTTAAAATGCGACCGTCAGTGCCCACGAGCCATCCGGCTTTGGGAGTCGCAAAAGCTACCGCCCAGAAGCCGCTCACACCAGGCAACGCGAACCATGTGTTTCCCTCATCGGGAGTCCATGCTGCGCCTCCGTCGTTGGCCGTGATCACCACTGCGCGGCCGAGATTGTCTCCGGCACCACCGCCAGTGTGACCCACGTAGCTCAGGCCGAAAATGGCTCCCGTCACCGGCGGAGGATTGGTGAGAGTCCATGTTTGACCGCCATCATTCGAAATCGCAGTGCGCGCGTTATTGGGATCGCCGGGGTCCAAATCCCCTCCGCCTACAATCCCGCGAAACGGATTACGAAAAGCGACAGTGAAGGCACCTGCGCTGGGCGAGCTCACCAAGGGAGTGTTATACGCATTCCAAGTGTCGCCTCCGTCTCTGGTTGCAAGAACCCTGGCAATGTCCGATCCGCCCGTACAAATCCACGCGTTCCTCCCACCTTGCGTTGAAACGCACGTACCACTCGACGCGAAGGAGAATTCGCCCGGCAACGCCGGCGGCATGTTGTTACTGATATCCTGCCACGTTGTTCCGTCGGTCGTGCGCAGATCCGGGAACACTCCATTCACCGAGTCGCTGTGTGCGATGCCCCTCTGCGGCGTCCAGAACGCGAAGCCGTCATAGAAAGCATTGGGATTCTGATTTTCGAACTGAATCGTCCAGGTGGCCCCGCCGTCCTCCGTCTTATAGATGCGAAAATCTGTTGGGTCCCCGGAAGTTCCTATGGACATCAAATAAGCAACGCTGGCGCTAAAAGCCTGCACATCGCGAAATTGCAGCGCTTCGGCGCCCGGTACTACGCCTGCTCTCCACGTCTGTCCGCCGTCAGTGGTTACGGTGAACGTGCCGGCGCGGCCGGATGCCCAGACCACTTGTGGGTTCACTGGCCAAACCGAGATCAGACCATTGGTGGTGCCGCTATTTTGCGGAGTCAGTGTGGGCTGATGAAGTTGAGTTGGCGAAACGTCCTGCGCGCTGAGGATTCCGCAGGCGAACGCGGGAATGAAGAGAGCAGTCAATAATCGTTTCAACATGGGCAATTCCTCCAAGGCAAGTTCGTGCGGCAGCATAAGCTCGGTTGCATAGCGCGCATCAATCTCGCCTGCTATGAAGCGTTTGCAGGATTTGGAGAACTTCCCTCCGTCGTTCCCGTAGAATGAGGTGAAACTCAATGAAACCGCGGTCAATAAGAAGGAAGTTCACAATTAAAACGAAGACTTCACGTTTTGATAGGTTGGTTGCTCGTTACTACCCTGCCGTCTACAGCCTCGCCTCGAGGATGACCGATGATCCCCGGCAAGCAGTTGTGCTCGCGCACGACGCGCTCGAGAGCACCCGAAAACGACTCGGGAACCGGCGTGGTGAGACTGCATTTGCTTCAGTCCTCATAGCAGCCGTGATCCGCGCGGGTCTTACGACAGCTTGAGTCAAAACTTCCCGTTGAACCGAATCAAGGCGCTGGAATAGAAAAATTTTTGCTTCGCGAAAATTTCCGTGATCAGGAAACTATCGTGTTTGCCCCTTACGGATCACCGATCATACTGGAGCAAATGCGCCCGGAGCTGTTATCGATTTCGAAACGGGGCGACCCGAATTTTGGATTTCAAACGGAGGTCGTAGCCCCTATTACATACCTCTAAGAACTTCCAACTTTTGATTATGGCTCAATCATCAATCCGCGATCTTCCTGACGGAGTGGAAATCACGGGCGCGATCGCAACGGGTTACGACGAAGTTCTTACGCCGGACGCGTTGTCGTTTGTGGCGAAATTGCATCGCGCGTTTGAATCGCGGCGCCGCGAATGTCTCCGACGCCGACAAGATCGGCAAGAGGCATTCGACCGCGGCGAGTCGCTGGATTTCCTAACGGAAACTAAACACATTCGCGAAGGCGATTGGAGCTGCGCGTCCATTCCGCGCGACTTGCAGGATCGTCGAGTGGAAATTACCGGGCCGACTGACCGCAAAATGGTGATTAACGCGCTCAATTCCGGCGCGAAAGTTTTCATGGCCGATTTCGAAGACGCCAACGCGCCGACCTGGGCCAACATGGTGGAAGGCCAGATCAATTTACGTGACGCCATTCGGCGCACCATCACGTTCACGAATCCCGAGGGAAAAGAATATCGGCTCAACGAACGCACGGCCGTCTTATTCGTTAGGCCGCGTGGCTGGCATCTGGACGAGAAACATCTGCTCGTTGACGGCGTGCCGGTCGCCGGCGCGCTCTTCGATTTCGGTCTCTTTTTTTTTCACAACGCCAAGGAACTGATCGCGCGCGGGAGCGGCCCGTATTTTTACCTGCCGAAAATGGAGAGCCACCTCGAAGCGCGCATTTGGAACGACGCTTTCAAGCTGGCGCAGGATGAGCTTGGCATTCAACAAGGCACAATTCGCGCGACGGTTCTAATCGAGACCATT
>DASTZJ010000250.1:0-3100 GCA_035764345.1 Candidatus Udaeobacter sp. | reverse complement strand
CGTGCCGTTGTTGAGCTTGCTCGCAGCGCGCAAATAAATCCGTTGCACATCGATCGCAGAGATCTTGCGGCCATCTTTGAGTTCGATGATCCAATCGTAAGTTTGATCGCGGCTGATCGATTTGTTTGCATCAACCGGTTGGGCGATCTCAAGCTGTGGCGCTTCGCCGCGCTCAATCAAGTCGAGCATCAGCGCCGTAGTCCCAATCTTCATGGCGGTGGCCCATTCACTCATGTTTGAGTCGCCAAGAATAACGTGAAAGCGGCGATAACGGCTCGCGTCCACATGCGGCTCGTCACGCGTGTTGATCAGAGGGCGGCGATTCATCGTATCGATGCTCACAACCACACTGAAAAAATCGGCGCGCTGGGAGATTTGGTAGACGCCGGGCTCGCCCTGCGCGCTCTCGGCTTCGATGCCCATCTTGCCCGCACCCGCGAAAATCTGGCGAGTAATGAGGAACGGCAGCATTCCAGCGACAATCCGGTCCCATGCGATATCGCGTCTCATCAGGTAATTATCGTGGCAACCGTAACTGTGCCCGGCAAAATCGGTATTGTTTTTGTAAAGCCGAACTTCAAATCCGGAAGGCAGTTTTTGATTTCTACGCCGTGCGCACTCTGCCAGAATGCGTTCGCCTGCCTTGTCCTGTGCGACGATCTGCTGAAGAGTTGTGCACTCCGGCGTAGAATATTCCGGGTGTGCGTGATCGTTGTAAAAGCGCGCGCCATTTGAAAGCACGAGATCGCTTTTTATTTCCTCGAAGCTGAGGGGGCGGCGCTTATCGATTTCGTAATAGGCCGATTCGTCCGTGTCCTGAAGTAATTCTCGCGCGCGAAATCCTCGTGCATCGAGATGCGGGTCTTCCAGTTCATAATCCCATTTCATCAGCGCACCGTTCTCGGTATAGCGCCGGACGAGTTCGATCGACTCGGTCACGACATCGACGGTCTCGGCACCGCTGAGAGTGATGCCGTACTCCGTCTCCAGTCCAAAGACGCGTTTCATCAGATTCTGCTTTTTTCCGATGTCACTCGGCCAATGTACGGATGGAGATTGATCGGCGCGACGCTGTCGTCATTTTCTCTTTGCAGCTCAGATCACGCCAAAGGTTGCACGCGCTCGCGCGTCGGAAACTGGCCTAACAGGCGAAATTTTGACAACGTTCTCTGGATCATAATCAATCAACTTGAGCCAGTCCTCGGTGATGTCGGTAGTCGGGAAAATATCGTTCTCGATGTACTCGGCGTTAAAGGCGAGCTGTAAGTCTGTTTCCCGAATCCCCTGCTCCTGTTGAGTGGCAATTGCCCGTTTAATCGCCATCGCTTTTGCGCGCTCCACAATCGAGGCAATGATCGCGCCACTGATAAGATCGCTGCGGTAAAGCGTCTCCTTGCGCCCACTGCGCAGTGTCACTTCCAGGAATTTGTTCTCGTCGCGGCGCGTAAACTGCCAGTCCACAAAGCGCTCAATCAGACGCTCGATCGATGCGCCCAGGCCATCGGCTTCCTTGGCAAGCACACCATCGTAAGGAAGATCGTCTGTAAGATAGATGCGGTAGACTTCTCGCGCGCCATCTTTACCTGGCCGGCTAACTTTTATCTTTCGATCGATTCGGCCCGGCCGCAAAATTGCCGGGTCGATCAGATCAGCGCGATTGGAAGCAAGGATGATGACTACGTCATTGAGCGAATCGATCCCATCCATCTCCGAGCAAAACATCGGGACCAGCGTCGAAAGAATGTTCGAATGACGCGATGCGCGGCGCGTGCCAAGAATCGATTCGGCTTCGTCGATAAATAGAAATGGCATGAAACCCTCGCTGCGTTTCTCGCGAGCTGTGGCAAAAATCTCGCGCACCATTCGTTCCGATTCGCCCACCCACATGTTCAGAATCTCGGGACCCTTCACATGCATGAAATATTCCTGCATCTCAGCTCCCGTTTTTTCACGAAGCTGCTTGGTCAAATTATAGGCAGTCGCCTTCCCGATCAGCGTCTTCCCACAACCCGGTGGACCGTAGAGCAGAAAACCCTTCGGTGTGGCGTGCTGAAATTTTTGGAAAAGATCGGCATGCAAAAGTGGGAGCTCGATCGCATCCTTGATCGCCTGCAGCGCCGCCTCCTGGCCGCCGACCTTTTCCCACGGCAGCTCCGGTACGTTGTCGAGATAATGCTCGTGCGACTTGGGGCTTGAGAGCATTTCCAACGCCATCCGGTAGTTTGAGTCAACACGGACTTCGTCGCCTGATTTCAAGGTGGAGTCGGCGAGATCGGCAGAGCGCTGTAACACCATCGACTGCAATCCGTGCTCCGAGCCAACCCGCAGCCGGTCTTTGCCAAGGACTTCGGTGATTTTTGTTACCGGCCCCGCAGTTTCGAATCCTAGATCGCCAACGATGACAAAGGCTTCGTTGACCAGGACGCGCGTTCCCTTTTTCAATTTCGCCAGCGGAATCCGTGGATCAATATTGCAATAGTAATCCGCGCCCCCCACCACTATGTGCGCCGTATCTTTCGAAGTGGCGCCGAGAAAAGTGCCAATCCGGTTTGCAGGCGAAGTCACTTTCTTAATGACTTCTTCCAGCTTCTCGATCATTCGGCGCGCTTCAACCATCGTCTCCTGCTGATCGAAAATCTGCGGGCGCAGTTCCAACAGATCGCGTCGAACCGGATCGCCTGGAGGCAACGACGCAATCACTTGGTCGAATGAATCGAGGAGATTGTCCGGACCCGAGTCCCCAACTCCGCCCTGAAGTCCCTCGCTGCGCTCGTCACTCATTTATGGTTTGGGTCAATCCGCCGAACCGTGTCTCAGTATAGCGTTATCAGACGCATCCGCAATCTTCACTGTCGAAAGTTTTCGGAGTTCGACGTCATGCATATCTAAAATGTTCAACCGTGAAGTCGATTCGGTGTTGCGTAAAAGTCTTTGAAAGCAGAAGAAACGCGCGGTTCCTGCCCGCCGTACTTGCTGTGCAAGCGTGAGATGCGAGCGAGCAGTTGCGACTGAGAACCGCCGCCTCTACTATTTGGTCTTCCCGGGGAGCCTTAGCTCAATTGGTTAGAGCGCCGCCCTGTCACGGCGGAGGTTGCGGGTT
>DASTZJ010000249.1:0-5851 GCA_035764345.1 Candidatus Udaeobacter sp. | reverse complement strand
GCTCACAACCGTTAAGACGGATGTAAACGGCCGTTACACTTTAGATGGTCTCCCGGCAGGCAATTACCGAATTACGTTGGTTGTGCACGGCGCTGTCAAAACTTCCATCAATAATACCACGATCGAATCGGGTGAGCCGACTCAGCTGAATTTTGATCTGAGGGCAGCGCCAGCGTCGCGGGCATCTGTAACCGCGAAAAAAGGGCGCCATTGGGTTTGGGTACCCGCGTTTACTGGAAGTCGTCTGCCTGGTCGCTGGGTCGAACTTAATGACAGTGGAAGCTGGGCGGCGGAGGCTAACACCTTGAACGTCGTACGGGTCAGCGGTGAAGAACTGCAACGAACAATTCACAGCAGAGACATCAAAAGAGGCCAGTAACTCGGAGCCGCTTTCGACCAATTTTTCCACGGCTTGGGTGGGATGCCATCGTGCTCGATCGGTTGAGGAGCGGCCCGCAAACTTTCGCCGCTCTTTGAAACCGCCTTTGTGTTCGTGCGTTTCGATCACGTTGCCAGCGTCATCGTAAACACGAATCACAGCATCGTGTGAACGCATGAAAAGCGCTCAAATCACGGCGGCAAACGCGCATCGCTCCCTTCGGATGGCACCTTCCGTGGTTTGAAATCGCGCGCCAGCCTCTGTCCCTCCGCGATCTGCTCCCGCGTCATCTTATTTTCTACTATGGTCATATTGTACTTTGCATCATCATTACCCTGCCCCGCCGCGAGCAGCCACCACTTGTAAGCCTCGACCTCATCCTTCGCCACGCCTTCGCCACTGTCATAGCAGACGCCCAGATTGTATTGAGCGTCGGCGAGATTCTGCTCGGCAGCTTTGCGAAACCATTTCACCGACTCCGCATCATCCTCCGTCACGCCTTGGCCGTTGGCGTAGCAGACGCCCAGATTGTATTGAGCGTCGGCGACATTCTGTTCGGCAGCTTTGCGATACCACTTTACGGCTTCCGCCTTATTCTTCGCCACCCCTTGGCCCGTGGCGTAGCAGACGCCCAATGCGGCTTGAGCCCGGGCATCATTCTGCTCGGCAGCTTTGCGAAACCATTTCACCGCCTCCGCATCATCCTTCGCCACCCCTTGGCCCTTGGCGTAGCGGACGCCCAGATTGTATTGAGCCCGGGCGTAATTTTGCTCGGCAGCTTTGCGAAACCATTTCACCGCCTCCGCATCATCCTTCGTCACACCTTGACCGTTGGCGTAGCAGACGCCCAGACTGAATTGAGCGTCGGCGACATTCTGTTCGGCAGCTTTGCGAAACCACTTTACCGCCTCCACCTCATCCTTTGTCAGGCCACCTTTGCCCAAGAAGAATGCCGCACCCAATCTTTCCTGGGATTTGGCATCGCCCATTTCCGCTCGAGCGCGGATTTCGGCCACCAGCTTGCGGTCCGCCTCGTTCTGTTGAGCGGGCAGTTGAAAGACAGCGGCACTCAACAGGAACAGAAGCGTGAACACCAACCGATTCTCTTTCATATCGGCAGATTAGCTTGGTTCTCAGTGGAAATTACCGACATTCACGCACTGACCCTTTATTCGCCAACGGTGACCTTGGCAAGCCTGCGTCTTCGTCGGAGATGAGATCAAAGCCGCGATGATCTTTACGAGGACGTACTTCGTAAGCGTGCATGTTAAGAGGACGATAGCTGATCGACAGTCCACCAATTACTCATATAGGAGCCATCGTCCCCTCGGAAAACTGTGTATTCCACCACGTCGGTTATCGACTGTGACTGACTACCAAATTCGTCTGAGTAGTCGTACTCGAAGCGTATTCGACCGTTGGCGGGAAAATTCGAGACCGGAGGGTTAAGAGACAACGCCGGACGCCAGAAAACAGTGGATGCGCCGGGAAGGATTCTACCGCCGCCAGATTCGAATTCGCCGGATGTGACGCCTTGGTTTGCCAACGTCACGGACAAAGACATCTTTAGGCCCCTTGTCGTTGCTGGTTACGGCTTGCGAACAGCGACGTGCTACAGAATGAGGTTAAGATCGCCGAACTCGTGCCAGAGATATTTTCTCGCGATCGCTTCCTCGTAGGCCGCGCGAATCTGCTCAGCTGGGAGAAATGCACTCAGTAAATCCAAGTGGCTCGCCTGTGGTTCGTGCAAGCCAGTGAGTAATCCATCCACCGCTTTGAGTTGATGTAGATTGTCAATCTTAAGCTGCGTGTAGCCGTGCGCTTTCGATACACGGCCGTTACCATCCACAATCGATTCAAGCGCGCGGACAACGGTCGTGCCGACTGCAATAACCCGCCCGCCACTTTGGCGCGTCCGATTGATTTTGTCGGCGGCCGGACCACCGACAAAATATTCTTCTTCTGATACGGGATGCTCGGTATCGAGCTCGTCGTCCATGTAAGAGGAAAGTCCCGTGTGCAAGACCAGGTAAGCGGTATCGATCCCGCGGCGTTTCAGATCGAGTAACAGTTTCCAGCTAAATGCGCGGCCAGCTGACGGCATTTCAGCCGATCCGGGTTCCTTCGCGTATACCGTTTGATAATAATCAAGGTCCCACGACGCGGACACATACTCGTATCGAATCGGTTTCCCGAGCCGATAGATAAGATCGACCAATTCCGTTCCTGATTTCGTGAAGCGCAATCTCCAAAGACGCGGAATGCGTGCGTCGCGATCCATCACAGTCGCAGCTAACCTTTCGCTGAATTGAATTCGCGTTTGCGGACGCAGACCGCAACCGAATGGATCCCCTTTTTCGCACAATAAAAGTGCCAGCCATGAATCATCCGGCAAACGCTCAGCCAGGCGCACCTCCATGCACGGGCCGTGCGATTCGCTGCATTCACAACCGCGCATCGATGCCGGCAAGGTCCGGCTCGAATTGAAAACGAGCAGGTCGCCTGGGCGCAGGTAATTGTCGATCTTATCAAAACGGGTGTGCTCAATTTTTCTTGTGGCGCGATCAATGACCATCAAACGGACCTGATCGCGTCGAATCCCGCGTCGCTCCGGCGGCTCTTTCGCGCTCAATTCCGGCGGCAGTACAAATGTAAATGGCGCGGGCATCAGAAAAACTTTCGCACTAAATCCACAAAGTTCCCAACGACCCGGAACCGAGATTTAATCTTTCTGTCCTTTGAGTCCTTTGTGACCGTCGTGCGAGAGCTCGGCTTTCCAATTTTCCTGCGCTTGAAAACGTTTGCCGGTCACATCTTTTGATGCGTCGGAAGCGAGGAAGACGAAAACGTCCGTCACATCGGCGGGATCAGCCCATTCGCTCGGATCTTCCTCCGGTTCAGCTGCGCGATGCATTGCCGTGTTCATGCTGCCGGGATCGACCCAGTTTACTCGTACCCCGGTATTCTCCAACTCTGAAGCCCATGTCTGCGACATGCCTTCAAGGCCAAACTTGGAAATACCGTACGCCCCCCATCCGGGGTAACCGACCTGGCCAGCATCGCTGGTCACGTTGATAATTGAACCACCGCCTTCAATCATTGCGGGAAGCGCGCTCTTAATTAAAAGGAATGGCCCGATAAGATTTGTGTCGAGCACATTTCGAAAATCTTCCACGGGATAATCGAGCAGATTCGGCATGGGCGAGGGCCCGATCGTCGAAGCGTTGTTCACCAGCACATCGAGGTGACCTTTGAATTGCGCAAGTGTGGAGGCGACAATCCGTTCGATGTCGCGCGCCTTACTCACGTCGGCTTCGATAACCACTATGTCCATCTTTGGCGTCACGTTCTGAACTAGATCGCGGACTTTGTTAAGTTGATCGATATGTCGCGCAACGAGCGACAGCCCAGCTGCACCTTCGCGCGCAAAACGCAGCGCCATTTCGCGGCCAAGACCCTGCGAAGCACCTGTAATGAGAATGTTCTTGCCCGCGAGTTCTCTCATTCCAGGAATCTACTTCTGCTTTTTGCCCTTCGCTATACGTCAATCAGCGGGCAGCGTTGAGCGTAAGATCGCACACACGCGTCGTAAGGGTGTATCACAATGCGACAGTAGTGATCAAAGAACCCGTATCGTTCATGGCAGAAATCGGGCAGACGCAACGGCCAAACACTCCGTTTCGAAAAAATACCGTGCGCCTTGTGCAGCAAGCGTCCCATTGCAAGCGCTGTCCCCGACTGCACCAAATAATATAAGTAGAGAGAAGAGCGACAGACCTGGCGGACAAAGACTTCGGTCTATATCTCACCGGTACGCGCCCCGAAATTAAACAATTCGATCCCGATCCGAATAGACGTGAGCGTTGCCAGTTGGCCTAGCTGCCATTTCCCAACGTCGATCTTGAGATCGCGCAAGCCGAGAATCGGCATTTGCTCGAATTCGAGTGCCTTTATGGCCGCTGTGGCTGTGCGACGCGTCTCACATGCCATCCACGCTGTCACGAATGCCAGAATCACAGTGGCAATCGCGAGGATTAATTCCGGTCTCAATTCGATATATTGGATTGGACAGGCAGCGATAACGTGCCCCGAAATCATTCGATGGAAATCATGGCTGGATCACTCGCCATCCGACAATCAAAAACGATTCTGGCGCGATCCTAACGGCGGGAAAGACGTTTCGGAATTGGTTTCCCTATGATTCTGGGAATGTGAGGCTTTGGCTTGTCCTTTCCGAAGCGTGTATTCACGTCCGATGGAACCGAAAGCGAGACCGGCGCAAAGCCAAAGTCCGCTGAGAACACATCGTCTGGCCAGCTGCTTCCTTTCCTCTGAAAGAAATGAATCAGGGCGCGAGCATGAACGAAGAACGAGAGAAAAACGGCTTCCTTCAGGATGTGCGCATCTTCACGCCATTCCGGAATCAGCATGCAATGGCGAATCTCATACTGCACGTGGTGAAGCATGCGGATGAGGTCCTCGCGGTTCGCCATGATCTAACGAGAAAGAGATAAGCCACGGCAGGGTGTCGTGGCAAACACGCTAAAGTCGCTTCGGAATAGGGCCGTTGGCCTGATCGACCGGTTAGATGGCTTGGTCGCGAGACTCATTTCATATGTGAGACCTATCAGTCGATGACGCGATTGTCTGTGTTCTAAAGATTGTGCGCGAGCTTGTGAGTCGGCTGATACAGCTGGATGTCATCCGCGGTGGGCACGATCATCATAATGACGCGGCCATACTCGCGTTGCTCGATAGGACCTCGGAATTGCGCTCCTTTCGCCCGCAACTCGCCGATCGTCGTATCGATGTCGTCGCACATCAACGCGATGGAGTGGTGACGCGGGTAATCGTAGGTTTGGCCTTCCCATTCGCTGTGCGTCGGGTGCACGCCCATCTCGCTCGGACCCGATTTGAAAATGAGCCAATCGTTATCGAAATCCTCGGCGACGTACTTCCACCCGAGCACGTCACGCAAAAACGCCCGCGTTGCGTTAGCATCGTCGGAGTAAATCAACGTATGAATTGAGGTAATCATGTCGTCATCAGTTTGTTGTCGCCGCTACTAAGTGCATCTAACGAGATATGGATGGACGTTTCCGTAGTATTTTACGGAATTATTCCGTCTAATCCGGTTGCTTACCTGGGAAGAATCCGACAAAAGCGGAATCATAAGAGAATTGTGCCGAATTATTCGGTATTTAGGAAGCGGAATCATTTGCCATCCGGCAATCCAAAACGATTCCAGCGCGATCCTGGCGCAGGAACTGGCGTTTTAATTCTTTCCCGCGAGCGGATAGCCTGTTAAAGACGCGCCGTGAGACGCGCACCGTTCGCTTTATTGGTGTTTGTCGTTGCGTCGATATTCGCCAAATCGACAGCGCCAGAAGTAACGTTTGTTTCGCCGTGTGAATGTATCGGGTTTCACGGCAAAAATCGGTGGGTTGCTAAGACCGATCTTACGCCTGTCCC
>DASTZJ010000248.1:0-2449 GCA_035764345.1 Candidatus Udaeobacter sp. | reverse complement strand
TCACGTTTGCTGTTGCAAGCCGGTGATGATGCTGATGAGCGGTGTAAAGAGAGCGAGCACAATCGTGCCAACAATCAGCGCCAGAAACACAATCATGATAGGCTCGAGCATCGACGTGAGCGCCGCTACTGCGTTATCGACCTCGTCGTCGTACACATCGGCAATCTTTAGGAGCATTTCCGGAAGTTTACCGGTTTCTTCGCCCACATCGATCATACTAATCACCATCGGCGGAAAAGCGCGACTGGCTTCCAGCGGTTGAACGATCGATTCGCCTTCCTTGACGCTGTCGTGCACCTGCGAGATCGCGGCGGCGATGGCGGCGTTGCCGGCAGTTTGGCGGGTAATGTTTAGTGCCTGCAAGATCGGAACCCCGCTCGTGACCAGCGTTCCAAGTGTGCGCGCGAACCGCGAGATAGCGGTCTTGCGATTTAGATCGCCAAAGAGGGGCAGGCGCAGTTTAAAACTATCAATTACGAATCGCCCGCCCCGGGTGCGGCCAATGAACTTGTATCCGGCTACTGCGGCGATTACGACGCCCAGCAAAACAAGGCCATGGTCTTTCACGAGGTTGCTAGCTCCGATCACAAAAGTTGTGACGGCTGGAAGCGGTTTGTCGCCAAGCATGTCGTGGAAAATCGCCTCGAACTTCGGTACAATGAAAACAAGGAGGAAAGCCATGATGGCTACTGCCATCGTCATCACGATGATTGGATAGACCATCGCCGACACGACTTTGTTCTTAACCTTCGCAGCTTTCTCCTGAAATTCAGAAAGCCGGTTGAGCACCAGCTCGAGCACGCCGCCAACCTCGCCGGCTTTGACCATGTTGACGTACAAATCGTTAAAGATCCGCGGATGCAGCGCCAGCGCGTCCGAAAATGTGTTACCGCTCTGAACTGAGTCAGCAACTTTGTTAATAGTCTTCTTCAATGTCTTGTCGCGTTCCTGTTTCGCCAGAACGGTTAGGCTGCGCAACAATGGCAAGCCGGAATCAATCAGCGTGGCCAGTTGGCGCGTGAAAATCATCAGGATTTTCGGTTTAACTTTTTTGCGCTGAAGAAGAACGATACCCGTCTTGTCGCGGGCTTTCGTTACGCGCGCTATCTTCGCCACGCGACGGCGAGCTGCTTTGCCGTCAGGACTGGCTACAGCCTCCTCATAGACGCTCGTAGGGAAATACCCAGCCTGACGCAATCGGCCGATTGCGTCATTTGTTGAAGTGGCTTCAACTAACCCGGTCGCTTCCTGTCCCCGAGCGTCGAGAGCTACGTAGTTGTAACGTGCCATGACGAGCGATTTTAGTTAGCTCGGGATGCCATGTCGAGCACTGGGATTTGACGAATCTCCAAAATGACGAAGCACGAATGACGAACGCAGCCGAAATGGCCGAATAATTAAAAGAATAGCTATCCCTTCGTTCTCCTTGATTTTTTTATTCGTCATTAATTCGTCATTCAACATTCGTTAGTCGCCACATCCGCGAAAGACGCCGCGCTATGGTGTTTCACGTATATCTCAGCACTTCCTCGACGGTGGTGTCGCCGGCGAAGACGCTGCGCAAGCCGTCCTGGCGCAGTGTTACCATGCCGAGTTCCACAGCCTTTTGCTTCAGGGTAACAGTTGGCGCGCGTTCATTGATCAGTTCACGAATTGGATCGGTAATTTTCAGGAGCTCATAGATTCCTTTTCGTCCTTTGTAGCCTGTGTTGTTACAAGCGTCGCAACCTTTGCCGTAAAAGAATTGTTTGTCGCCGATGTCTTGCCGTGAGATCCCCAACTCAGCCAGTAACGCGTCGCTCGGTTCGTAAGTGGCGCGGCAGTGGCGACAGATGCTGCGCAGCAAACGCTGACCGAGGACGGCTTCCAGCGTGGACGAAATCAGAAAGGGCTCCACACCCATATCGATCAAGCGCGTGATTGCCCCGGGCGCGTCATTTGTATGGAGCGTAGTGAAAACAAGGTGCCCCGTCAGAGACGCTTGAATTGCAATCTGCGCAGTCTCAAGGTCGCGTGTCTCGCCGACCATAATGCGGTCTGGATCCTGACGCAGAAACGAGCGCAAAACGCGCGCGAACGTCAATCCGATGGCTTCGTTTACCGGCACCTGTACGATCCCTTCCAGATCGTATTCGACCGGCTCCTCTGCGGTAAGGAGCTTTGAATCAATCGTATTGATCTTACGCAGGCAGGAGTAAAGCGTCGTTGTCTTTCCTGAGCCGGTCGGGCCGGTCGCAATGAAGATGCCATTCGGACGCTCGATCATTTCCAGCAGAAAATTGTAGATGTAATCGGGAATCCCCAGAGCTTCGAGGTCCAGATTTACGATGCTGCGATCGAGGACCCGCAGCACGAGGCTCTCGCCGAATTGAGTTGGCAAGGTTGAAACTCGAAGATCGACATTGCGTCCGGCGATGTGCTTCTGAATGCGGCCATCCTGGGGCAACCG
>DASTZJ010000247.1:0-3089 GCA_035764345.1 Candidatus Udaeobacter sp. | reverse complement strand
GGAGGGATTCGAACCCTCGGTAGCCTTTTGGGCTACGGCGCTTTAGCAAAGCGCTGCTTTCAACCACTCAGCCACCTCACCAAAAGCAGAGCGAGAATATCGCAGGCAATTTTGGATTTCCAATTCGTAATTTGCATCAGTTGACACCGCCTTCGTCGCATGCTCGCGATTTCATTGCAGTTGCCAATCGGCGATTGGTAATTGAAATGATTGGGCATGATCAGCGAAGAAGAAGCGCGTCGGAGAGTTTTGCAGAGCGTCGGCTCGCTGAGCGAACGAATTGTTCCACTTTTCAAGGCGCTGGACCGTTTTAGTACGCGTGAGGTTATCGCACGGTTGCCGCTGCCGATGTTCGATAATTCGGCCATGGACGGCTATGCCGTCGTGGCGAGCTCATCCAGAAAAGGCGAGCGATTGAAAGTGATCGGCGAGCAACCGGCTGGTCCCGATCGGCGGCTCCGGATTTCTCCTGGCGAGGCGGTTCGGATTTTTACCGGCGCGCCGATACCTGCCGGCGCAGACGCGGTTGTCATGCAGGAAGACACCACGCGCGAAGGCGACGAGATCGTGATAAATGTGGATGTCGATCCTGGCGAATTCGTCCGCCGACGTGGTAGCGATCTAGCCGAAGGTCAAAAAATTCTGGCCCGCGGCGAGCGCCTTCGCCCGGCGACGATTGCTCTCCTGGCGTCGCAGGGTTTCGCCGATGTGACAATCGGCGTCGAAGTAAACGCCGCAATCGTTTCTACTGGCGACGAGATCGTCATGCCAGGAAGGAAACTCGATCAAGGGCAAATCTACGACAGCAATTTGATATTGCTCCAGGCACTGCTGCAGCGCTGCGGCGCATCGGTGACATCAGTCGAACACTGCCCCGACCAACGCGAACTATTGTTCGAAACGATCCGGCGCGGAATCAAAAATCATGTTCTTGTTATTACTGGCGGCGTCTCGGTCGGCGAGCACGACCTGGTCCAGGCAACGCTACGCTCTTTGGGCGCCAAAATCGACATCTGGCGTGTGGCGATCAAACCGGGTAAACCATTTCTCTTCGGGCAAGTCAACGCATGCGCCGTGTTCGGTTTACCAGGAAATCCTGTATCAGCATTTGTAACTTGTCTGCAGTTTGTGCGTCCGGCGATTTTGAAAATGATGGGCGCGAACGACCTCGATCTGCCGAAAACGCCGGCGAGATTGACTGTCGATCTCACGAACGAAGGCGATCGCCCACATTACGTTCGCGGCAGAATCGAGAACGGAACTTTCGTGTCGATTGGGCGCCAGGAATCGCATGCGCTTTTCGGTCTGAGCCAGTCGAATGCACTGTTGCGGGTCGCCGTGGGTGAGTCGTTGAAGGCCGGTGCGATTGTCGATGTCCAAACCTGGGATTAGCGACGTGCGTTCTCTCCGAAAATAGAAACAGCGCTTTGATCGATTTTGACAGAAAGCGCTTTAGGAATACCAAATCCATGATGGGCGGGATTGACAGGCCATGCGCGCATTTCTAGCTTACTCGGCTTGAATACGGGAGCCTTGACCGCGTTTGCACGAAGTCCGACCGATCAAATTCGTGCGGATGCGGAACGGCTTTCCCACTTTGTGCTGGAGATGCAGCGCTGTTTCTTACTGCGTCTCTGTAAGGAACTCGCGCCCGGGAACGTCTCCTTTGTGCAGTTTTTTCTTCTCGCGTTCCTCGATCAAAAAGAGGTCCTCACCATGTCTGCGATTGCAAAGAAAATGGGGCACACTACCGCGGCGGCCAGCGGCTTGGTGGCGCGCCTTGAGAATCTTGGGTACGTGGTGCGTTCTGTTGCGCGAGATGATCGCCGCAAAGTAATGGTTTGCATTACGCCCAAGGGTTCGGCGCTCGTCCGGCGGATTCGCGAGGAAATGGTTGGCAATCTGATGAAGGTTTTGGAACACCTCACCCCCGATGAGCAAAAGGCGTGGTTGCAGATTTACACTAAAATTTATGACTACTGCCAATCGAAATGATTTTCATTTACCTGGCGGCAGTGCTATCAGACTCCGGTAAAATAGTGAGCGTTAAATCCGCCTGCTGGTTTTCGCGCATCTAGTCGCTAAAGCTCTATGAGAAGATTTTCTATTTTGCTGGGGATGTTTGTAGTCTGGGGCATCCTTGGCCCGCGAAGTTTTGGCGGAACCGAAACAACAAGGTCCAGCACGGAAACAAGATCCCGCAGTGGAACCAGGTCGGTCGGCAAGGTTCCTACTTTCACTCTGGATCAGGCGATCCTCACGGCACTGCAGCAGAATCCGACCCTTTTGAACGCGGAACAGGACATCAAACGAACCAAGGGCGTGATCATTCAGGTCCGTGCGCAGGCGCTGCCGAACATCGGCTCTAGCGCGCAATTTCAATGGACCGATCCCCATCTTGGTACAAGTGGTGGTGGAATTGTCGGAGGAGCTTCTGCGGCGCAGAACCTACGGTCTGACTTATTCTACGAGATCAGGGTCACCGGAACGCAGCTGATTTTTAATGGCACAACTTTCAACCAGATACGTGGCACTTTCTTTCAGCGGGACGGCGCCTACTTCGCGTTCCGCAATACGCTGGACCAACTCATCGCGACAGTGAAAACGCAGTTTTACCAGATCATCGTCAACCGCGAGCTCGTCAAAGTGAACCAGCAATCGGTGGAGCTTCTGGACGCTCAGTTAAAGGACCAGCAGAACCGTTTCGAAGCGGGAACAGTTCCGCGGTTCAACGTGTTACAAGCGGAGGTAGCGTATTACAATCAACTTCCGCTGCTCATTACCGCTCAGAACAATTTGCGAATATCGAAGTTGCAACTGGCCAGGACTCTCGGTCTGTACTTCCAACCACGACGCGGTGAAAATCCGCCCTTGGAAGCAATAGGTGAAATGCCATACATCCCGCGCCCGATTAACCTGGCCGATGCGATCGAGATGGGAAAGGAGCGGCGGCCGTTTCTCAAACAAGCGCGGGCAAACGTATTGAACCAGCTCCAACAAGTGCGCGCGGCAGCAGGCCAGTGGCTCCCTAATATCACCACGACCGGAGGCGGCGAATGGGTCAGCTCGCCGGTCAATTCCAGCTGGCA
>DASTZJ010000246.1:0-3189 GCA_035764345.1 Candidatus Udaeobacter sp. | reverse complement strand
TCGCGAAGGGAATAGCGGAGTCGTTGCAAGCGACGCTGACTGGTGGTGAAGAGCAAGCGTTGGCTGCCAACCCTACAAACAATCTGGAAGCTTACGATGCTTATTTACGCGGGCTGGCTTTTGAAGCGGGCAGCAACTACTTGAGCGATGCCCTATTCAAAGCCATCGATTTTTATGAGCTGGCCGTGCAGCTTGACCCGAATTTTGCGCTCGCGTGGGCACGACTTTCTGGTGCGCACGCGCTTCTTTACTTTAATCGCGGCGACACAACTGCAGCTCGCCGCGATGCGGCCAAAGAGGCTTTGGAAAACGCGCAGAAACTGCAGCCAAACTCGCCCGAAACCCTGCTCTTCCTGGGTTATTATCAGTATTGGGTGCTGCACGATTACGGGTTGGCTAAAGCCACCTTCACGCGCGTCAGCAAAATGTTGCCAGGTAACAGCGAGGTCTCATATGCCCTGGGGGCAATCGCGCGACGCGAGGGAAATTGGGCTGAAAGTGTTGCCTATTGGGAACGGGGCCTCGCCCTCGATCCGCGAAATACTGTGTTGCTGACCGAAGTGGCATGGACTTATGCCGCGCTTCGACAATTCGCGACAGCCATAAAGCTTTACGATCGCGCACTCGATATTCTCCCTAATGAATTGTACTTAATGGCGTCAAAAGCCAGCATCTACCAAGCCGAAGGTAATCTGCCGGAAGCCGCTAAGCTGCTGTTCCAGGTAAACGCACAAACGAATTCGGATCCCGCCGTTCGGGTCAAACTCGCTCAATTGAGACTTGAACGAAATCAGACTGAGGCCACGCGGTTTGTGCAAGGCCACTTTGGCTTTGACCGCGACCCCCGACAAGCTCGACTCCACTTTGCTTCTCCGATGGACAAGGGCATCAAGCAGGTGGGGCTAGCGTTGTTCCAGCGGGTAGCTGGGGACACCACATCAGCAAAAGCTGTCGCCAAAGAGGCGCGCAATACGCTTGAGCCAATTAAAAAGGAGCAGCCAGACAGCGCGTTCGTTGCGGCAGCGCTGGCCGCAGCTTGCGCAATGCTCGACGAGAAGGAGTCAGCCCTCAACGAAGCCCACCATGCAATGACGCTTGTGCCAAGCAGCAAAGATCGACTGTCCGGGCCCGGGTTCGAAGAGAACCTGGCGCTAGTTGAGATGATCATCGGCGAGAATAGCCGCGCGATCTCAATTCTCACGCAGTTGTTACAAACGCCGTATGGTGGCTGGCTTTATAGTCCAGCGCCCGTCACGCCGGCACTTCTTAGGCTCGATCCGATCTGGGACCCGTTGCGCTCCGATCCCGCTTTCCAAAAACTCTGCGAGGAAAAGCAGCCGTGATCAGTCAAAATCACTTTCGAATCACAATCTTCGATTCGTCTCATTAAACGGAATGGTGCATTCGACGATGCCGCTTGAATCGAGAACACGAATCTCGCCAGAGCGAAAGCAGGCGCGGGTGAGAGCGTACTCTATCGCTTGTTCCTGATTTAAGAATGCAGCCTGCCACACGCGGTGCTCTCGTGAGATCACCGGTTAATTTCCACTTCCACCTGGCTAATCCTCGATCTTGACCGAGACCGGCTCGGCTCTGACCTCGAAGCTAGTCTCCCCCGAAGGATTCCAACCTTGTATTTTCACTGGCTGGCTCACTTCAACCGGTTCTCGGATGTGAATCAAGATCAGAACCAGCACCGCGAGAATCGCAGCCAGTAAGAACGTATTGAGGATGTGCACGATGTTCATCCGGGTATTTAGCCCTTAATGTCGTTTCTATACCAGACTCTCTACTGAGCTTTGCGTTTGGCTTCCTTACAGGGTATATGTTCAGTTGAACGGAATGCAATCCTTGAACGGTCAAACGACGCCACAAACGCAGCATCCCAAGCCAAAGCGCCACAACGGAAAGCACTGTTCGTTCGCCGATCGACAGCGAATCATAAACGGCCTCGCCAACGGCGATTCGAAGCGCGCAATTGCGCGCCAACTTCGGGTGTCGAATAACACGGTTACAGCCGTTGCCGAGCAGGAGTGGCAGCAAGTGGAAGCGCGTAAACAACGGTTGGCCGCGCAGGCAGAGCGAAACGCCCTCTTAGCTGGCGAACAAATCGCAGAAGCCTTAGCGCAACGTAAATATGCTCCAAGCGCCCTCGTGCCGGTTTACGGCGTAAGCCTTGATAAAGCACTCGCACTTCGCGGTGACGCAGGGCTCACGATCCGTCATCAGCACGAATGGCATGAAATAACTGATGACGACATAATCGCCTATGCTGTCGCTCTCTCACATGGCGGACGCGATCCCAACAAAGAACTGCATCAGCGTCTAGAACAGGTCGGTATCGACGGCTTCGCCCGCATCCGGTCCAGACTTCAGCAGGCGCAGCACTCCCAAAAGGTCATCGAAGGCGAGATTGTCCAAGAGACCCATCTGCTCACCGAGAAAACGCAGAGCAAAAAGGCCCGTTGACGAATACTTGACAAATAGACGGTGTTTTCGTGCGTTTTCGTGCGGCTCGCTGCGCGTTCAACAAATTACCTATTTTTATTGGTAAATCGCCGCTTGAGAGGGTGGCTACCCCGCTTGGATTCGAACCAAGAATAACGCCTCCAAAGGGCGCTGTGTTACCGTTACACCACGGGGTATGCGGATTCGCGTTTTTAGATTCAAGCGCATTGTCCAAAATTCAAGTTTGATTGCTCCCCTCGGAGCAACTCGCTGGCAAAATCGAGGTTGAATCATCGGCCGGTGGGGCGAGTGTCATAGTCTCGCTTCGCCAATGGAACGGTTATGGAGCGCACGATTTTCCTTCAGCATTATCGCGTCGGTCTTGGTCCTGATGGCGAACCGAATGAACTGGGCCGAGATGGCGCCGTGATTGCGTACGAAGCCGTCGACGAAAGATCCGGCGAGCCAGTTGCCCTGACGCTTGTTCCAACAGACAGCGTAAACCCAGCGCTCCGGGACCAATTCGAAGAACAGGCGCGCGCCGTTCAGAGGCTCAGGCACGTTAACATTGCCAAGGTTTTTGATTTTGGACGCGAAGGCGGAAATTATGTTTATATCTCCGAGCGACTGCCAGGCGAAACGCTTGCGGCCTGGGTTGCCCAACACGGACCGATGCCGGCTGACGCCACGTTGCGCGTGGCGGAACAAATCGTGAGTGTCCTCTCATCCGCCAGTTTTCAT
>DASTZJ010000245.1:0-2154 GCA_035764345.1 Candidatus Udaeobacter sp. | reverse complement strand
CGTCGCCGAGGAACGGCAGGAACGGATGCCATGACGGCCACTTCTGTTCGCGTACCAGGCGCTCGCTCTGCCACATTTTGCGGGCGAGCATGCCCATCATGAAAAACGCGAACTCGGCGGTCGCTTCAGTAAGCACGTCGGCGGTGTTCGTGAATGGAATTTTATATTTATCGGCGTCGGCGCGATTGATGTTGTCGAATCCGACAGCAATCTGCGCCACCACCTTCAGCGTCCCCTTGCCTGCTTCGAACACTTCGGCGTCGATGGGATCGCGCAATGTGGTGATCAAGGCATTGACGCCGCTCTTCACTTTTTCGATGATCAATTTTTTCGGCGGCGCTTCAGGACCTTGGAAAACTTCGAGATCGTACCCGCGCTCGCGCAGACGGTTCTCGGCAGAATCGCCGATGCGCGAAGTGGCGAATACACGGAATCTTTTCTTGGACATAACCACAGGAGAGCTAATCAAAAACTAGGAAAGCACGATCATTCAAATTTGATCGGTGACAATTGATCAGGCGGCGCGAGCGATTGAAGATCGGCCAGATTTAAGATCGAGCGCATCCAACAAAACGCGCAGCGGACCAGCGGTTTTGCCTCGTTGCCAGACCACAAACAAATCCCATGTCGCACCCTTATCGGAAATAGGGACCATTACGACGTTCGGTATCTTCAAGTGCGAAATGAAAATCGGATTCAACGAGATCGCGTCTTCGTTGCCGGAGATTGAAAGACTTTCGGCGAGGCTTTCAAAGCTCCTGATCGGAGCGAATCGCGGTCGAAATTTGCCGAATCGACGGCAAAATTGGCTGATCTTTTGATTGTATCCCGGCGCGCAGGTGTCTGCCACGTGCAGGAAGTGTTCATGCTTGAGCTGTGAAATCGGAATCTGCTTTTGCGACGCAAGCCGGTGATTGATCGGAAGCACCGCCACAGTGGGAACCGTCGCGACCTTGCGCGTGTAAAAGTCGCGCGACAGCAAATCAATACCGAGATAGGTCAACGCAAGATCGACTTCGCCTCGCCGAAGCGCCTGAATTACCTCGCCTGGCGTGAGATCGAGCATTTTCATTTTAACTTTCGGGTGCAGCCGGCGGAGTGCGCCAACCGGATCACCGAGATATTCCTGGCCCGCCGACGCGACGTACCCAATCCGGAGTTTTTCATTCTCTCCACGAACCAACCGACGCGCTTCTGCCATTGTTGAATCGTAGTCAGCCAGGAGAATCTTTGCCTTTTGCGCGAGCGCATGGCCTCCGATCGTAGGACGCACGCCGGTCGAAGTGCGTTCTAAAATTCGCCCGCCGAGATCGTGCTCAAGCAGTTGCATCTGCCGGGTCACTGCGGATTGCGAAATGTGTGCACGTTCGGCAGCGCGACGGATGCTGCCTTCCTCAACCACCGTCAAAAACAAACGGACTTCTTCCAACACCACTCAACAGCGTGATGCAAAAGACGCATCACGGCAATCGGCAATTGGCATTATCTGGAAGCCGGGAAGCAATTATAGAGTGCTGCGTATGAGTAACCGGACTAACGAAACAACTGAAACTGGCCGGCAACATTTAACGCCGGGCAGTAAGAGGCCCGTCAGCTCCATGGCTAAGGTGGCTGTGCTTCCTCATCTACCGAAAGAGGGAGGTTCAAGCGGCTCGTGGGTAGTAAAGAAAAATCCTCCGACCGCTTCGTGGTAGCGCAACGTCAGGTTGTCTAGCGTCTGAAACAACGAAACAGAAATAGGAAATCAAAAAAACGAAAGTACATCTATGAAACTGGGTTTTATTTGTCTTGATCTGCCAGGTCACCTCAACCCGATGAGTTCTCTGGCGCTGCAACTTCAGGCGCGGAACCATGAGGTCGTCTTCCTTTATTCGTCAGGCGCTGCCAGGCTACCGTTTGTTCGTGGTCCCGAGAAGGATCACATCAACGAAAAGCTACCAGAGATGAGCAAAAAGGAGGGACAAGATGCCTTGCAATTTTCTATTCGCGCGGTGCTGACTCAAACGGAGGCGATATTGAAATCATTGCCCGCAATTGTGCAGGCAAACGGGATCGATGCGCTGATAATCGATATAGTTCAGTTCTATGCAGAATTGGGTGCGCTGCAGTTAGGCATGCCGTATGTGCATGTATCAACCGGAGTGCACCATGACT
>DASTZJ010000244.1:0-4702 GCA_035764345.1 Candidatus Udaeobacter sp. | reverse complement strand
CCCAGCTGGCTGGATAACAAGGAATGCATCGTTCTTGATTATTCGGAGACTTCGTTGGTGGCGCACTGGATCCGTGACGAGATTCGTGAAGTCGCACCGCACGTTTACCTCGGCAAAGTTTATTTGGGCAAAAAGCGATTGATCGATTTCGCACTTGAGTTTCCGGCGCCGGCCTAGCCAGACCTTACGGCAACCGAACGCGCCGTGAATTCGAACGTTAGCCGCCCAATGCCGCGCGCCAATACTGGCTCGCGGTTCTTAAACTGGGTGAGCAACAGCATCATGTTCCTTTTGCAAATGGAACGGCGGATCGATCACTGGCTTCGACCGCCATTCGACGCCACTTTTCGCGATCCAATCGCGCGCCTGGTCACGGCGTTGATGAACGCGCGGCGCAAAGACGAAGGCTTGAAAATCGCCGAGGAAAAACCGCTGCCGAACGAGGAGGAGTATCTCGACTCAATCATCGCGAGTTTTACCACGCAGATGCGAGGACTCTGGAAACCGGGCGGCTTTGAGCGCGGCGGGAACACCAAGACGCAAGGTATTGTGCGAGGCGAATTCACCGTCCACGACAATCTTCCGCCACAGTTCCGTCACGGCATCTATGCCAAACCACAAACGTTCCGTTGTTGGGTGCGCTTTTCCGGACCGGGTCCTTACATTACGCCAGACATCGACGACGTGGGATTCATGAGCATCAGCATCAAACTCCTCGGCGTGCCCGGGCCGAAGTTGATGGATGAGGAGAAATTCACGCTCGACATGTTCGGTGTTTCCACACCCACGTTTGTGACACAGGACACGAAGTCAAATGCGCACCTGCAGAAATGGAGCGTGAAAAACGCGCAAATTTTTCACTTCGTCAATTTCGAACAGCCCCACATCGCGGACATGATCATGCAGGGGCTGTGGGTCAAAACGCAGAGCAGCCCGTTCGAAGCGCCGTACTTTAGTTGTGTGCCGTATCTTCTGGGAGAAGGCCAGGCCATGCAATATTCGGTCTGGCCGAAGACGAAAAAGAAGACTCCGATTCCGCGGCTTCCTTTACGTCCGCCGGATGATTATCTGCGCGATGCAATGGTGAAGGCGCTGAATGAAGGAGACGTAGAGTTGGACTTCCGATTACAATTGCAAACGGATCCGTTCCTGATGCCAATTGAGAACAACGGGGTGCTCTGGCCCGAGAAACTTTCGCCACGGGTCTCAGTGGCAACACTGCGGCTGCCAAAACAGAAGTTCGATTCGCCGGCGCAAATGGAATTTGCCAAGAGGCTGTCCTATAACCCCTGGCATACCATCGCCGAGCATCGTCCCCTGGGTAATCAAAGCCGCGCCAGGCGGCGGATGTATTATGAGCTGTCTAAGCTGCGGCATGATATGAACAAGGTTCCTCATTACGAGCCAACGGGAGATGAAGTGTTCGAATAACAGACTATGACTCCGCAGTCGGGCTTCATGGTGCTGGCGCCTGTTATTCCGGTGCGCGAGACAGAGCTTCGGCAGTTGCTTGATTCGATGAACGATGGACCGGGGCGCGTTAACCCGAACAACGCGCTAATTCCGTTTGCCCAATTTGAAAAGCTGCACTTCGCGCGGCTGCTGATTCTCGATGACAATTCGCTGCAGGACCGGGCCATCTACAGCCTGCCCGGCGATTTCCCGCTCCAATTCGCATTTCTCGGAGATATCGACTGTGAGGAGGAGACTTTCTTGAAGGAGTTGGCGCAGCGCGCGCCGGAAGGTTTACGCCGGTTGTTTTCCTGCTGCCGCGATTTTGATCCTGGCTGTGATCTCCTCGCGTGGATGAAGCGGCATCGCAGTCCTGCGATCGCCAGTTTCGTGAACTGCCGCGGACGAACGGTGCGCCGGATTCGCGAAGAGGTGCAGTTGCGAGAGACGCTCGATCGTTACCTCGCGGAAAAGGCTGCGACGCTCGCCCAAATGTCCCCGAAGGAAATTCACGCGAAGCTATCCGAATTCGTCGCGGCAGAGAAATCAGCGGGGCGCCTCACGTTGTCCGGCGAAAGCCCGACGCCGATAGCGTGGTGGGTCGGCAATGCGCTGCACATGATTTGTCTTCCACTCCTGGTGTTGCTCGCGTCGCCGCTGCTGCTGCTGGCCTTGCCTTTCTATCTCGTTCGCCTGCGTTATCTGGAAAAAACTGATGTCGAGATCTGTCCGAAGGTGGATATGGTCTACTCGGAAATGCTAGCCGTGGCGGAGGATCACTTCGTCACAAATCAGTACACCGCGTTTGGCAGCCGCAAACCTGGCCTGGTCCGTCTGCTGACGATGATCGGCGCACTTGGCGTTGTTAATTACGCGGCGCGGCACATTACAAGGGCTGGCCATCTGGGGCGCATTCGCACCATCCACTTTGCTCGTTGGGTGTTCCTCGATGGCAAAGAGCGGATGGTCTTTTTCAGCAACTACGACGGCAGCGTCGAATCGTACATGGATGACTTCATTAACAAGACGGGCTTTGGTCTTAATGCCGCGTTCGGAAGCGCGATAGGTTACCCGCGGACGAGGTGGCTCCTCTTCGATGGCTGTGCGGACGAGCGAAAGTTCAAGAACTTCAACCGCCGTCATACTATTCCGACGCAAGTCTGGTATAAGGCGACAGCTTACCTCGGTCTCACGGCCGTTGACCTCGATAGAAACAGCCGCATCCGTAAGGGAGTAGAAAAGCCATCGATGAGTGATGCTGAAGCCCGCGAGTGGGTTGCACTATTATGAAGGAAGCCGATTTTGATTACGCCGATGTGCAGGGGCTTGTGCGATTCGGGTATGGTCACTTAAAGAGCGCTTCCTATTCGCTTTTGCGTATAAAGAACGCAGCCGCAGCGCGGGCATGGCTTCGTGGTGCGCTGCAATCCAACGCTGTCACGACGGCGGTGAAGGCAAGTCCACCGCCAACAACGGCTCTGAACGTCGCATTTACGGCTTCCGGCCTCAAGGAGCTCGGTCTTGCTGAGGTTGTAATTAACGGCTTCTCAAATGAATTCATCGCTGGAATGACGCAAGAGAGCCGGGCGCGCCAGTTCGGAGACATTGAAGAGAATGCTCCGTCCCACTGGACATGGGGCTATGCTGCGAAGGAACCGCACCTTGTCGTTATGTTCTTTGCTGAAAAAGAACGGTTCGATGCCTTTGTTCAAGACTCCAGAGGCGCGGCGTGGAAGGAAGCATTCCACGAGATTGATAGCCTTCCGACTGCGGATTTGGATGGCGTTGAACCGTTCGGCTTCGCGGACGGCATAAGCCAGCCGGAGATTGATTGGGGACAGCAACGCGAATCAAAGGACATTCAACTGGACTACGCTAACGTAGTTGCACTGGGGGAATTCCTGCTGGGTTATCGCAATGAGTATGGAAAGTTTACTGAAAGGCCATTGCTCGAAGCCGACGCAACAACTAACGAGCTACTCGCTGCACTAGATGAGCCTGGAAAGAAGGACCTGGGCCGGAACGGCACTTATCTTGTGATGCGTCAATTGGACCAGGACGTCCACAAGTTCTGGCAGTTCATTGACAAGCAAGCAGGTGGAGACGCAGCGGAACGAGATAAGCTTGCCGCAGCGATGGTCGGTCGAAAGGCTGATGGCGACCCACTGGTGCCGATCCGAAACGAGCCAATTCCGGGGATCGACGAAAAGCAGGCTTCGAAGAATCAGTTCACGTTTGATAATGATCCGGCTGGCGCCCGCTGTCCGTTCGGTGCGCACGTACGCCGTGCGAACCCGCGCAACGCCGACTTTCCCGAGCGGCCCGCCAATACTCTCAAGAAACTCATCACGATCCTTGGCTTTGGTCCGAACCGGTTCCGATACGACCTAATGTCCTCCGTCCGCTTTCATCGCATTCTGCGACGTGGCCGGGAATACGGACCTTCGTTGAAACTACTCGAAGCGCTTGCTCCGGCGCCGCCAGATGATCCGCCGCGCGGGCTGCATTTTATTTGTCTTAATGCAAACATCTCGCGCCAATTCGAGTTCCTGCAAAACGCATGGATTGCGAGCAGTAAATTCTCTGGCTTAAGCGGAGAAAGCGATCCGCTGCTGGGCAATCGTGAGTCATTACCAGGCTGCCCGGTTACTGACAATTTCACGATGCCCGGAAGCAGCAGTTTACCGCGCCGCGTTTCGGGCCTGCCGCAATTCGTCACTGTGCGCGGAGGCGCTTATTTTTTCCTGCCAAGTTTACGCGCGTTACGCTATTTCGCCGTCGTTGGAAATGCATAGAAATCTTGCAGCAGCGATATTTTCGTTTTTGACACGAGAGAAAAAGAAAACGGCAACAAAGGCCATACCTACGCCGCTCAACTGTCGAGGCGGGACAAAGAGAAGCTGCTCGAATACCCGAGACGCTCTAGACCTCATCGAGCCCATCTCAAATCGGGCGAAGGCGCGGCGAAAATGGCTGCAGAGTGCGTTGTCCTCAGCATACTGGAAGCCATGGGCCCGACCGATCATCCGTTGAGGACAGCGAACATCATTGTCGGTGCAGGACCGCGTGAAAAGCTCTTGTGTGCGCGGCGGTTCTCCGCCAGTTTCGTTCTGTCATGGCGGCGAATCGCAAGCTCGGTTGTCTCAGTATCTTCTTGTTCGTTGCGCTTTGCGCCAGTTTGTTCGTTAACCTGGTGCTGATGGTCGCGGCGTTTCAGCGCCTCGGCGGGATCCGCGAGCCTGAGCCAATC
>DASTZJ010000243.1:0-8016 GCA_035764345.1 Candidatus Udaeobacter sp. | reverse complement strand
CACCTTGTCGCCCTCATGACTGTGCGTGGCGATAATGTGCAGGACTTCTCCGGGAATGCCATGCTTGTGCGCCAGCGCAACGCCGCTGAACGGATGGCGCACTTGCTGACCGAATTTCCCCTGAATTACTTTGCCCGACGCATCTTTGTCGTACTCGAGCGGTTTACCTACGTCGGCTAGCAGCGAGCCAGCGATGAGATAATCGCGCTGAATCGGAATCCCACACCGGAACGAACTCTCCAGCACATCAGCGATAGCGATGCATTGCCGCGCACAGGAATTGAGATGCTCGACAAAGGTCATGTCGATATCGCCGGCCAGCAGCGTGAACTTGACTGCGCGCAATTCGTCAAAGGTCCAGCCTTTCCCTCCGCAACCGGTGGTGATGGCTTCGTTCCATACCGCCGCAACCTTTTCACGCAATGATTCATCCTTGATTTCCATCAAGCTGGGAAAGAGCGTTGCAATTTCGTTCACACCGTATGTCATAATAAACCACTAATAAACACGAATGGACACGAATGAAACATGAGAAATGACGAAGCACGAATGGCGAATTACGAAGGAATGTCGAAGCACGAATGCAGAGAAGCGTGCAGTGACCTCAGCGCCGTTTCGGTTTCGCCATTCGGACTTAGTTCGTCATTCGTCATTGGAGGGCGACCGGGACTTGAGAGCTTGAATCGCAACCTGTTTAATGCAGACTTCCCAGCGTTGTCCGTCGAGCGGACCGATCCATTATTTCTGATGCCAACCTACGAGTATTCTTGTGAAAAGTGCGGCCAGAACTTCGACGCGTTCCAGTCGATGCGTGACGAACCATTTCGCGAATGCCCGAAAGAACTTTGCCGGTTACCGAAATGGGGACATGGCAAGGTCAAGCGTCTGCTCGGAACCGGCGCGGGTCTGATCTTCAAGGGATCTGGATTTTACATCACCGACTATCGAAGCGATTCCTACAAAGAAGCGGCCAAAAAGGAGTCACCAGCCGCCTCAACGGGCGGAGAAAAATCCGCCACGCCCAAGGAATCCGCGAAAGGTCCTTCGCCTGCTCAGACCAAGACGCCCGAAAAAAAACCGGCCAAAGAATCCGACTGATGATGTAGCTGGCGTTGTAAGATGCCAGTCTCTCTGAAACTCTGCACTTCGGCGCTCCGAGATCGTCGATGCTGCTGTAGATCGGCGAATTCAAGGATTAACAAACCTTGCCGCCTAAGTCTCGAATGCTGTGTGAAAATTAACAACGGCGTTACTTTTCCCGCACACAGATTGTTTTGCCGCAGCGCTTGACAAGTAGGCAGCGCATTGTGGTACAACGGAGCGCGGGAATTATCGACTGCGGACGTTGAAAGCTTTATTTTCCATTTCTTGGCTTGTCGCTGCAGGTTTGTGGAGCGCAATTCTTCCAATAAACGCGCAGGTCAATGTTACCCAGTATCACAACCATAGTTCGCGTGATGGCCTTTATATCGATTCGGCCTTTACGCCATCGGCTGCCGCGAACCTTACGCGCGACTTAAACTTTGACGGTACGATCGTAGGCAACGTTTACGCGCAGCCGCTTTACATCGAGGGCGGTCCAGGCGGCAGAGCGATGATCATTGCGGTAACCGAAGCGAATAATGTTTACGCGCTGGACGCTGTCGATGGCAGCATCATTTGGCAGCGAAATGTAGGCGCTCCAGTACCGGCACCCGATATCAGGTGCACTGAGGTGGGTTCTCAGGGGATCATCGGCACGCCTGTTGTCGATCTGGCTTCACGGGCGCTCTTTTTGGACGCAATGGTCACGCCCGATGGCGGCACGACCATAAAACATTACATCATTTCGCTTAACGTGGACACGGGCGCCATCAATCCGGGCTGGCCGGTGGACGTGGAGGCGACCGTTTCATACAACGGGATCAACTTTACTGCAGCGATCCAACAACAACGACCAGGGCTCCTCATCGTGGGCAACATTCTCTATGTGGGGTATGGGAGCATGAAGGATTGCAGCCTGTGGCATGGCTGGCTGGTGGGCGTGCCGATAAATAATCCGGCCAGCGTAACAGCATGGGGCTGCCACCCCATGGGTCGGCGGCGGTATATGGGCCGTTGGCGGCGTCGCCAGTGACGGCACCAATCCGTTTGTTACCACCGGTAACACTACCGGAACTGGAGGGAACTGGAGCGGCGGCGAAGCAGTGATTCGTTTTCAACCGGGCCCGATCTTTAGTGGACACACCAGCGATTACTGGGCGCCTACCAATTGGCTGCACCTCGATCAAACCGGCAATGAGTTCGCTGGCTCGGGTCCATTACTGGTGGACGTGCCGGGGGCAACGCCCTCCCATCTCGTCGTCGCACTGGGCAAAGATGGCAACGCATACTTGGTTAACCGGGACAACCTTGGCGGGGTCAGCGCGCCGGTGTCCTCGTCGCACGTTTCAAATAATGTGATCATTCAGGCAGCAGCCACGTATCGGACTAACCAAGGCACGTATGTGGCTTTTCGCGCGAGCAGCAGCACACTGGCGACTTTTCGCATTACTGCAACCAGTCCACCTACTATCAGCTTCCCCATATGGAATGTGACCCAGAATGGATGCGGGTCACCTTTCGTGACCTCTACGAATGGCACTAATAACATGATCGTCTGGGCCGTCGGGACCGGGGGCGACCAACGCTTACATGGCTACAATGGAGATACCGGCGCTGTTGTTTATCCCGGCGGTGGCGCCAATGAATTGATGACGGGGACGCACTCGTACAGCACGACAGGCATTGTTGCCCGTGGGCGCATCTACGTTGCCACTGACAACAAAGTGTATGCCTTCCGTGTGCCGGGGGGAACCCCCACGCCTACACCCACGCCGACGGCAACACCAACGGCAACGCCTAGGCCAACACTAACTCCGACTCCACCCCCACCGACACCTACACCGGCTCCAACAACGACACCAACTCCTACGGCGACACCTACGCCTAGGCCGACGCCAACCCCAACCCCGACTCCGAACGGGTTGCTGACCAATCTGTACGCCTATTACAAGCTGGACGAAGCAAGCGGCAATGCGCTGGATGCGTCCGGTGCAGGTCTCAATCTGCCTAATCATTCAAATCCCATAGGAACGGCATCTGGCCTCATCAACGGTGCGCGCAACTGGACCAGCGGGGGCTCGGCTTACTTCTATGAGTCGGACACCAGCAAGTTTTCTCCGGGCGCCAGCCATTTCTCGTTCTCCATCTGGGTTAACCTTGCCAACACGACCCAGAGCGGCGGGGACACGGGGCTACTCACTAAGAGCGCCACAGGCGGCCAGCGTGAGTATATTCTTTACTACGATTCCAACCACAAGTTCCATTTTTGGGTGAGTCGCGACGGCACGAACACGACGAGTGTGATCTGGGCGACCTCGCCAAGTGCTAACACCTGGTACAACGTCACCGGGGGCTGGGACGGCACCAACGTCTGGATAAGTGTAAACGCCGGAGCGCGCGTGACTGCCCCATTTAGTGGTCCGTTGCACCAGGACACAGTCGGGTTCCAGATAGGCTACGAGCTGGGGTCTGGTGCCCCATTTGCCGGGAAACTCGATGAGTTCGGCTTCTGGGTTGGGCGCGATCTCACTGCCGGCGAGGTCAGCCAGCTTTACAACGGCGGAGCAGGACTCCCGTTCTCATCCTTCGGAAGAGGTCCCACGCCGACCCCAACCCCAACCCCGACTCCTAGGCCTGGCCTGGTGGCGGCGTATGGATTGAATGAGGGCAGCGGGACGGTGGTGAGCGATGTGTCGGGTAACGAGAACACCGGAACCATCAGCGGGGCGACCTGGACGACCTTGGGCAAGTATGGAAATGCCTTGAGCTTCAACGGGACGAATGCCCGTGTCACCATTAACAATGCGGCGTCGCTGCAATTGAGGACGGGGATGACCCTGGAGGCGTGGGTGTATCCGACTACTGTGAGCAGCGCGTGGCGGGACGTGATCTACAAAGGCAACGACAACTACTATCTGGAGGGAACATCGAATAATTCAGGTCGTCCGGCGATGGGTGGTACGTTTGGAAGTCCGCTCTATGGGACGGCGGCGCTGATAGCGAACACGTGGGCTCATCTGGCGGCGACCTATGACGGGGCAACGATGCGCTTGTATGTGAATGGGGTGCAGGTGGCGAGTCGAGCGCAGACCGGAGCCATCGCGACCTCGACGAATCCTTTGCAAATCGGTGGGGACAGCATTTACGGCCAGTATTTTGCTGGGCGAATAGACGAGGTCAGGATTTACAATCGAGCGTTGAGCGCCGCTCAGATCCAGAGCGACATGAATACCTCCCTGTAACACCAACACCAACGCCAACTCCTACCCCAGCCCCAACGGCTACGCCTACAGCTACACCCACGCCTACAGCTACGCCATCTCTAACACCCGCTTCTTCTGCTACGCCCACTCCAAGGCCTGGTGCGACACCGAGGCCGCGTCCAACCCCGCCGCGGTAGCAGGAGCGGTGATTAGTGATCAGTAATCAGTGCCTGGTCGAGCAGGCAGCATGTCTGCTGATCCACAGCCCGCCTCAGGACAAGTCCGTCCGACTGGCGGACAAGATAGCTGTGCTGCACGTCTATCAGACCTTGGACAGCGTCCAAAGTAGCACGGCACTCACCCACGCGCGCGCGGCCACTATTTCGAGTCGATTTTTGTAACCGCTCACCCAGAGTGATTTTACAAGTGCTGTAGCCACCGGTTCATCTCGGCACTGCTGTTCAGACTAGGAAGACGGCCCACAGGGGCGTGGCTACAGATCTACTTAACTCGTTCTAAGAGTGAGAGAGGCAGTGTCTTTGGGTTGACGCGATAGGTCCAATCATGTGCGTGGTCGCTTGATGAATTTAGATCGCGCAAGACTGCGTCCACGCGGGCGCGATTTGGCGACAGTTCGCAGACCGGGTCTGTGTTGCTAGGATTCCCGGTCAACAGCGCGGCCTGACAACGGCAACCGCCAAAATCGATTTCTCTTTGGGGACAACTTTGACAGGGTTCCGGCATCCATTCAGTTCCACGGAACCGATTGAAACTTTCCGATTCCCGCCAAATCCAATCGAGTGCGCGCACCCGGACACTTTCAAAGCGCAAATCTGGGATAGCCGACGAAGCGGTAGGGCAGGGAAGCACCTCGCCGGTTGGATCAACAGTGAGATAACGCTGGCCCCAGCCGCTAAGGCAGGGTTTGGGCCTGATTTCGTAATAATCCGGAAGCACATAAAAGATGTCGATCTTGCCGGCTAGCCGCGCCTTGGCTGCTATCGCGATTTCTCGCGCACGAACAACTTGCTCGCGAGTGGGGAGCAAAGCCGCGCGATTGAGAAAGGCCCAGCCGTAAAACTGGACGTTGGCCAGCTCGACTCTCTCGGCCTGGAGCGATTCGGCCAAGTCAATCATTTGTGGCAGGCGATCGATGTTGCGCCGATGAATGACAAAATTCAGACTGAGCGGAATTCCGGCTGCACGGATTTTCGCAGCAGCATCCAACTTGTGCTGATGCGCGCGAGCGCCGGCGATTTCATCAGCGAGATCCGTGTTGTCCGATTGAAAACTTAACTGGACTGAGTCCAAGCCCGCGTTGCGCAAAGCGGCCACGCGGTCGGCATCCAAGCCGATGCCGCTAGTTATGAGATTGGTGTAAAGGTTTGCCTCGCGCGCTGCGCGAACCAGATCGGGAAGGTCACGCCTGACGAGTGGTTCGCCTCCGGAGAAACCAATTTGCAAAACACCGAGCGCAGCCGCTTCGCGAATCACACGCGTCCATTCGTCGGTGGCCAATTCGCCAGCGTTTCGCGCCCGCGTGGGGTTTGAACAGTACGGGCAATGTAACGGACACCGATAAGTAATCTCGGCGAGGAGCGCGTATGGGCGTGGAGTGATCATGTGAGGTCGATCAGCTTATGTCGTCGCAAATCGGCAAGCGTTTCGCGCACATCGGTTGCGAGCATTCCAACATCGGCATTGTATTCTTCGGCCAACGCCTCGATGATCTCGCTCACTGTTCGTCCATCGCAGCGGGTAATAATTTCCTGAGCGGTTTCGTTTAATTCGAGGACGCCTTCCGGGAAAAGCAGGATGTTGTTCCCAGTCTTGGAATCGGTTTGCAACCGGACTCCGCGGGCGAGTCTTGGCTGGGCGGAGCCAGCGATCGTGTGAGTTTGCATTTAAGAAGAACCGTACGCGTGATGGATCGCATCGAGCACAGACCAGAGTACATCGCATTTAAACTCGAGGGCGCGCACAGCCTCGCGCTGCAACTCAGGCGTGTCGCAATGGCTAAGGGTAATGGCGAGCGCTTCATCAGAGTCGCGTCGTGCCTGGGTCACTCTGCGGCGAAAGTAATCAAGACCGCGCGAATCGATCCAGGAATAATATTTTTCGAAAGCCGCGAGTCGCGCGGTCATTAAATCGGGGGCGAAGAGTTCCGTGAGCGAGGATGCCACGGCAATCGGCCAAGGCTGAGTGCGAGCGAAATTCACATAAGCATCTACGGCAAAACGGACTCCGGGTTGCAGGAGTCGATCCTGCATCAACTGGTTCCGTGATAACCCGCACGCCTCGCCCAGGCGCAGCCACGCTTCAATGCCGCCTTCATTTTCGCCAATGCCATCGTGATCGAGAACGCGATGAATCCAGATTCGGCGCACTTCGCGCAATGAACAGTTTGAGAGAATCGCGGCGTCTTTGATTGGAATGTTTCGCTGATAATAGAAGCGATTGGCCACCCAGCCGCGCAACGCTTCCACCGAAAGCCGGCCTTCATTCATCGCTACATGGAACGGATGTTTGTCGTGATAAGCGCGCGCACCGATCAGGCGCAAGTTTTCAACAAAAGTTTCGTGGTCCCAAAGTCCGTTAGTCATATGACAATTTCCAATCCATCGCGGGCGATCTCTATTCCAGACTGCTTCACATGCGCGCGTTCCCGGGAGCTGGGCATAAGAATGGGGTTTGTATTGTTTATGTGGCTGTAAATCTTCCGGCGTGCTGGCGATTGGCGCAAGAAATCGAGGCTGCCGTCGCTGATTGGTAGATGATTCATCTCTCGCGCGCTACGGGCGCCTGGGCGAACAACTGCCAGTTCCCCGTCACTCCAGAATGTGCCATCGAACAGAACGACATCGGATTCGTGCACGGTATTCCGCAATTCATCCGTTAGTTCGCCGACGCTGGGCGCGAACAGCGCAGTCGCCCCCGACGTGTTGTCCCGAAATTGAAATGCTACGCTCCTGGACAATTCGATCGCCCGAAAAGCCATGCTGCCATTTAGCGTTTGAAATTCACCCGTCGTTTTTCGCCATTCGGTTCCGCAGAACTGCCCAAGCACGGCATCGAGCCACGCGAGCGCGGCTCGCGTTTCATCGGCCGCGTAAACACGCAGGGGTGTGTCCTGTTGCCGCAGGAGCAATAAGCCCAGCGCATGATCGATGTCTGCATTTGTCAAAAGAACGCCTGCGATTGGACTGTTGCGTGGCGAATCACGGCGCGGCTGTAACCGCGGCATGCTTTCGATTTGCCGGGTCAAATCAGGCGATGCGTTGATCAGAAACCAGCGGTGAAAGCCTTCCGACTCGCCGCTGATGGCGATGCTTGATTGAGTCTGCGGCGTGATTTTTCCGGTACGCGCAGCCGTGCAATTCGCGCAGGCACAATTCCATTGTGGCAGGCCACCGCCGGCTGCGCTGCCGAGAATATGAATGCGAATCAACCCGGGGTCGTCGGAGTCAGATAATCACGTTCGATCAAACCGCGCCTGCGTAGCAGGTGCACTCGAAAAAGATCGGAACGGTCTTCAGCATCGGTTTGACCCACTGCTTTTTTGTTCGTCTCATAAATCCCATGCGTACTTTCTTTTGTCACTTCATTCTACGGAAATAGTAGAACGAAGTTCCCGCGTCTCATAGAGCATATGGGCCGTATGGGCAAATTATTTTTTGATAAAGCTGATGTCGCCGCTGCGTTCGATGCGGGCAAGGCGAACCTTTGAAAG
>DASTZJ010000242.1:0-13707 GCA_035764345.1 Candidatus Udaeobacter sp. | reverse complement strand
CGGGCCGCACAAATACTGGAGACAGCAAGAAGATGAAGCAGCGCCGCTTCGCCCAGCGGAAATTGTTCGACGACATCGGCAAGCGGCCGGGCGGTTTCCGGCCAATGTTCCCTAAGATGAATCAGGACGGTTTCGACTTGGGCCGGGTTAATTGAAGCAGCCGCTTTTTCGCGAATCCAATGATCACTACCAGCCATCGTGCAAAGATCATTCCAATTTGCTTGAAAGACTAGTTAACGCAGCGCACTAAAAATTGCGTTCGCGTTAAAAGGACAAGATTATCTCACATATGTGACTTAAAACTCGCCGTCACGGCAAAGGGCGAGGAGCCAAAACGCGAAGCGCTCTTTCCCGAATTCGAAAATCAACCGGGCAATTGCCGGCGAGTTCGCCATCGAGCTCCAGGGGAACGTCCTGTTCGCTCGTTATACGCAGCTGCCGTGTCTGAAAATATTCGATTTCCGGAGCGTTAATGTCGGAGCTGAATACAACGTCTTGGAGATACTTAACGATTTCGAGATATCCGAGGCGTTTGAAGACGACTACGTCAAACAAGCCATCATCGGTGATAGCGTGTTTAAAAAACGGGAAAGGCCCTCCGTAAAGGCGCCCGTTTCCGATGAGAACAAACGATCCCTCCTCCAGAGGAGTATTCTCCGATTCGATGAACAGCTTCGGCGGTTGCCGTGCGGCGATCTGCGCTGCGGAGATGAGATAGCTTAGCGGACCGAAACTGCGTTTGAACGCGAGGCTGGTCTCTTTGACCACCTGCGCGTCCAGTCCGACGCCGGCAAGCTGGACAAAATATTTCCCATTAGCGCTCGGCAGATCGACCAGGCGAACGTTTGCGCCTTCGATGACGTCCCAGCAGCGCTGGAGATTGAGCAAGGGCAAGCCTAGCTCCATCGCGAAAACGTTCACACTGCCCATTGGGAGCACCCCCAATGTGGCATTGCTGCCGGCGAGTCCATTTGCTACCTGGCTAATTGTTCCGTCGCCGCCTGCAGCGACGATCCGCTTAAATCCCTCCTCGAGTGCGCGCCGGGCCAGCGCCTCCGCTTCGCCGGAATGTGACGTAACACGGACTGGGCAGTCGCCAGCGAGTGATTCGATGCGCTCCTGCCAGCTCCGAACGTGTTCGGGGCTGCCCGCGGTCGGATTGAGAATGACAATCGTATCGGTCACATGGGAAAAGTAGCAGAGGGCTTTCGTCTTTTCTTCAAACTTGGGCTGCGTAACGTCTTACGGTGAAAAAATTGCGCCGGGTTTCATTGGTCGCTTTAGGGGCGGTGATTGCGCTTGTCGCGATTCTCTTGACCGGCGTGAACCTGTACGTGCAATCGCAGGGTACACACGCGAAGATTCAACAGGAACTGAGCCGACGCCTCGGCACCACGCTGGGAATCCGTAGCATGAGCGTGACGCCCTGGGGGGGACTGGAGTTGAGCGGTATTACAATTGCGCAAACTTCGCCGGTTGGTCCGAGGCATTTCCTGGATGCGAAAACATTTCGGCTGCGTGTTCGGTTCCTCTCCCTTTTTTCCCGGCGCTTGGTTATCAAAGAAGTCGCGCTCATCAATCCAAATGTAGTTTGGCCGCAAGACGCGGGAGGAAAATGGAAATTACCCAGTTCACAAAGGACCCGGACGGCAGCTCCAACTGTGTCCAGGCCGGAAGTAAAAAGCGAAATCGCTCAAAGCTCTCAGGCACAGGCCGCTCCTGTTGTCGCCATTACACCTGCGAATCTTCCTTCTCCGCCTCAGGCAACAGTCAACAATCGACCTCCGACGCCGGAACCGAGCTTGGCGATGCCTCCGGAGGTGCGACGCGTCAGTATCAAGAATGGCAATTTCAGTTTTCTCGATCACGCCGGCAGGCTGCTTGCGAGTTTTAATGGGGTAGACTTTCGCACCAGCATCCGCAGCGCTTTGGCGCTCCATGGCGATACGAAGGTGGCGAGAATTTCGTTGCAGGACCGTTTTTTTCTGGAACAACTGCGCTCCCCGCTGCGTTACGAGCCCGATGTGCTGGAGCTTTCCAAAATTTTCGCGCGCGCGGGTAACGGTCAGATCAACGGCTATTTTGCGATGCAACCGGAAGCGGAGGATTCTCCGTTCACCACGAGCGTAAAGTTTCGGGATGTGCTGGCCGATCAGATTATCGCAAACGCAGGGGGTCCCAAGGGAGTCGTGCAGGGCAAGTTGGAGGGAAGTTTCCAGGCTTCCGGCAAGGCGGCCGACCCGGAAGCGTTCGTTGGAAACGGCGAAATTTTCCTGCGCGACGGGCGAGTCCAACAATATAGCCTGCTGGTGTTACTTGGGGAGCTTCTTCAAATCGAGGAACTAAGAGAGCTTCATCTCGAACAAGCGGAGGCGAGGTATCACGTGAATCCAGGCTTGGTCACCATCGACGAACTGATTTTACGCTCCCCGAATATTCGTCTCACAGCATCGGGAACAGTTGCGTTTAACGGCAAGCTGAAACTCGATTCTCAGCTGGCGATCAACGACAAAATTCGCGGTCAGCTTTTCAAAGCGATTCGCCAGAATTTTCAACCGATCAACGAACCAGGCTATTCTGCGGTTGATTTTCAGGTTGGCGGCACAATCGATCGACCCAGCACAAACCTGATGGACAGACTGGTCGGTCGTGATATCAGCAGTATGATCAATAGCTTCCTGGGCGGCGGGAAAAAGGAGCGAGCAAAGAAGAAAAAGAAACAGATCCAAGAAGACACGCCTCCAACGCCTGAGCGTAGCGAAGCGGGCAGCGCGATGCCCGCAGCGCCATCAACTTCTGCTTCGCCGCAGGAAGCGCTGCCTGAGGCTACAGCAACGCCAGCGCCAGCCTCGTCACCATGAGAGTGATCGCCGGCAGCGCCGGCGGAATCCGCCTGGCAGTTCCGAAGCGCGGTGTGCGACCAACAATGGACCGTGTCAAAGCTGCTATCTTTTCCAGTTTGGGCGACGCCGTGGTTGGGGCGCGCGTCCTCGATCTTTTCGCAGGAAGCGGCGCACTTGGAATTGAAGCGCTTAGCCGCGGCGCGTCTTCTGTTGTTTTTGTCGACGAAGATCGAAAATCGACGGAGATCATCGAGGGCAATCTCGCCAGAACAAAGTTGAAAGGACGAATTCGACAGCAGGATGTCTTCGATTTTCTCCAGCGCGCTTCCGGCGTAGAAATGTTTGATATCATCTTTGCGGATCCGCCGTACGAAAAAACGGAAGACGGTGAGCGCTTCACCGAAAAACTGCTGGCAAACGAAGCATTGTCTCAATTAATGGGCGCGGATGGGATTTTCGTTTTGGAAAAGCGACCCGATGAAAATCTTCCCGAAATGAAACAGTGGCCTTTGCTTCGCCAGAAAACATACGGGGCCACCGAAGTCCTTTTCCTGTCCCATAGCGGTGCGAGGACTCACCGCACTCCCAAAGCACTGCGTGCAAAATCCTGGAAGAAGTGAATTCTCTTTCGCGAAGCTTTTGGAGTGCGCACGCGTCCTCGCGTCGCTTTAAGAGTCATCAAATCTCGGGAATATCGTGATTCGTTTCATCTACAATTTGTTTTGGCCAATCGGGCTGTTGTTCTTTTTGCCGGGCTATTTTGTGAAGATGATTCGTCGCGGCGGTTATCGCGAAAAGTTCGGACAACGCCTGGGAATTTACGACCGCCAGCTACGCGTTCGCCTGTTGAATCAAAAATCGACATGGCTGCACGCGGTAAGCGTTGGGGAAGTAAATATCGCGTTGAAACTGGCCAATGCATTACGCGCGCTCGAACCGGATTTGCACTGCGTTTTGACCACAACCACCACGACCGGGTTCGCTCTGGGAAACAAGAATGCCCCCGCCTGGATCGAAGTCATGTACACGCCTCTCGATTACTGGCCGATTATGCGTTGCGCGTTTTCGGTGATCAGGCCGACGCGGATCTTGCTGGTCGAAGCCGAAGTTTGGCCAAACCTCGTCACATTCGCGCACGAATGCCGAATTCCCACGACATTGGTGAACGCGCGCTTGTCGCCGAGATCGGAAAGAAGATTTCGCCGGTTCCGATTTTTCGTTGCGCCAATATTTCGGCTATTGGATCTAGTGTGTGCGCAGGAGACGGATGATGTCGATCGATGGGTTGCGATCGGCGTTGCGCGTGATCGGATTCGCGCGGTCGGAAGTATCAAATACGATCCCGATGGGCGTGACCAGACTCCAGAAGCGCAGAAAACCTCGCAGGAGGGCGGCTTCAACGATGCGGACCGACAGCGTCCAGTGTTGTTCGGCGGTAGCACGCATCGCGGCGAAGAGGAAATTCTGGCGACCATCTTTCTCCGCTTGCGTCAGCACTTTCCGTCATTGCGGTTGTTCATTGCACCGCGGCACGTCGAACGGCTCCGCGAAATCCGCTCGCAACTCGCTGCTCTGCCATTGCACGTCGCTCTGGCGAGCGAACTGGTGATTAATCGCGAATCAGATGCGGATTGTATCATTCTCGATACAACGGGCGAACTTCGACGCTGGTATCGTATCGCTACCATTGTGTTCATGGGGAAAAGCCTGACTGCGCATGGCGGGCAAAATCCCGTGGAACCAATCATAGCCAGCAAACCGGTCGTGTTCGGCCCGCACATGGAAAACTTCCGGACACTCGCGGAGGCGCTTGTGTCGAAGAAAGGCGCAATCCAGGTTCGCGATGTCAATTCACTTGAACTGACGATCGCCGAGCTCTTGCGTGATAGTGAAGCGCGCCAACGCCTCGTCCAAAGCGCGCGCGAAGTTTTGAGCAAGCACGAGGGTGCAACTGCGCGTGCAGCAGCGTTAATTCACCAACTGAGTTCCAAGCAAGAGTAGGAGTAAGAATAAAAGTCGATCCGGCTGGGCAATTTACCTTGCGTCAAAGCGTAGCAATTCTGATATTGCTCGCGCTCTTTTGACCCTATCGTCTAGAGGCCCAGGACACCGCCCTTTCACGGCGGTAACACGGGTTCGAATCCCGTTAGGGTCGCTTCCCCCTTGAAACAGCCAGGCGAGCGCTGATGCATAACGGTACCGCATAACAAATACAGGGAAATTCGCTAATGTTCGCTCATGTCTTACATGCGGGAAACTACCCGCGTACGTGTAGAGTTTAGAGAAAGTCCCCCTGCGGCGCGCTGCGCGCGCGCGCGTGAAGACCTTTTCGAAAGACGCTCCGGCTTACGGCAGCGGGTAGCTACGCGCGCACGCGCTAGATCATAGCGAAAGACATCACGGCTCACGGCAAAGGGCAGCCACGCCCGCACGCGCGTAAGACCTTTGCGAAAGACACCCCATGGCTCCCTTGCGCGCGTGTGTAGGCATTAAGGAAAGACACGTCGCCAGCACGCAAGCCCAGAAACCCCGATTGCCCTTGGACCAATGGAACCGTGTTGTCGGGGTAACCGGTGGCTTATGGCCTTCCGGCGATCCAAGCCGCGAAGATGAGGCAGATGGTAATGACGCCGGAGAAGATTATCGGTACCATGAAGAAGTATTTCCAGCTCAAGAATGTGACCACGACGAAGCACGCCGCGAGGCCCCATGTGACGACTGGCATCGCCAACAAGGACTCTTTGGGCAGGCCTCCGAGGCACCACGACAGGACTGCGATGAAGACCAGAAGGACCGTGACGAAGAGCCCGAAGCCAGTGTAGAAGTCCCAATAGGTCCGGTTTAACCCTTGAACGTCGAAGTGCGTTGATCGCAACGCCCCGATGATCGAATCTACTCTCCAACGAGGATCAACCCGTTGGAAGCCCAGAGTGTGTCCTAGCGCGAAGAGCATCAGCAGGACAGAAGCAATACGATAGAGCAGGGACGCTTTCATAATTTAGGATTCTGCACACGATAAGAGCGGCCACTCGTTCCGAACTCAAGCTAAATGCGCAGCAATCTGCTCGCCCCAGCGAGTGTCGTCGGCTTGATTCGACATTTGGGCCATCATCAACTGTCGCCCGAGGCAGCGAGAAACCCCGATTGCCCTGAGACTCTTGGAACCTTTCTGTCTGGTAGCAAGGGCTGCATTCTCGCCTCGCATCCTGAATGCACTGAAATCAGGGCTGCAAGGTTATCTGAAAGCGGGGTTCAGTTGACTTGATGGTGTGCCGACTGACGACGGTTCCGGATCAAAGTTTTGAATCCAAATACGATCTGGAGTGCATCTGAATGTACGTAACAGCCAAATCGCAGATATGACGCCGACGTTAAGAAAACTCGGTCTGTTCTTTCGCAATCGCGCTGTGATTGTCGGCCTAGCCTGTTACTTGGGGAGCCTTGGCGTGCTGTCACAAAACAGGAATTTCGAACTGAGTACGGCGCTAATTGTGCTGGTGGTGTTTGGCCTTGTCTTTCCGCTCCTAGCGTGGTTTGCCACGATCCACGCCACTCCACTATTGATCTCTGTGCGACCGACCGCGCGCGAGATGATCGTGCTCGTCGTATGCATCGTTGCGTTGTCGATCTATCTCATCGGGGGACCAGGCTGGATCGATAATCAGCTTTCGCGCTTATGGCTCGATTCGCCTCGGATTAAATTCTTTGTTACGCTCGCAAAAAAGCTGCTGGTGTTCGTAGCGATTCCGTTTGCAATCTTTCGTTTTGTATTCGGTTATCGAGCGCGCGATTTCGGCATTCAAATCGAAGGTCTACGCGCCATCCGCCGCGGTCATCTGCCGGTCCTTCTGCTTGTTGGCGGGTCAATGATCGCCTTCCAATATTTTCTCGGCGGATCTGCCGCGCCGTTACGCCAAGGAAAATTTACTGCGCACCAACTGCTTCTCGGTCTGCCACTTTGTTTCGCTTGGCTTACCATCGAAGTAGGACTGGTCGAGGAATTTTTCTTTCGTGCTCTTGTACAATCAAGGCTGGCAGCCTGGTTCGAATCGGAAGTTAGCGGCGTTGTCCTCATGTCGCTCATCTTCGGACTAGCACATGCGCCCGGGTTTATTTTTCGTCATGCTGGCGAAGTGGAAAATTTGGGTGCAAATCCAGGCGTTCTTGATGCATTGGCTTACTCGATTGCCGTACTTGCAGTCAGCGGAATTCTCTTTGGCGTAATTTGGTCGCGGACAAAAAATCTGTTCGCGCTCATGTTTCTCCATGCGGTCGGCGATCTTCTGCCGAATTTTTCAAACTTCATTTCGGTCTGGCAATTGTGAACGACGAAGCACCAGCGATATCCGACTAGGCTCTTTTGGTCCAAAGTAGCAGAGCCACTACTTAGTCGTGCCGCCCGCACTGAATCACGACTGCAGAGTTACAGCGCAGCAGAGTTGAAACTTGTGCGATTTACACCGCAAGCGACCGCACCCAGCCTCCCCTGGTGGAGTAATCATCCTGCGCGCAAAGGCCGATCCGGTTGTACAATAGGAAACTTGCTTGACGGACAATGTAATCGGACAGCAGGATCGTTAGCCTTAAGGCATTATCCGCCGTTTTCATTTATGACGGCGTCCGAGGCAATGAACGACTCGAAAGCGCGGGTGTGGAAGAAGATTGTCTGCTTCTACACACTGACGATGCTCTTTAGCTTCGGTCTCGGCGCGTTCATTTTGCACGCTGGCAAGTTAGAAGCGGGCAATCTTCTTTACGTCACCGGTGTGATGTGGAGTCCCGGCCTGGCCGCGTTCGCGACGAAGAAGGTTTTTGGGGAAAACATCCGCGATCTTCCTTGGCGCTGGGGAGCCGCGCGATATGCCTGGCTGGCGTATCTCATTCCGATCGGTTACGCACTGCCGGTCTATCTTTTCGTCTGGCTCAGCGGGCTCGGCGCTTTCAATATGTCGATCTTGCCGAAAATGGCCGCGGACTTCGGTTGGCAGAAATTCCCGGCTGCGCTCGCGCTCTTGCTTTTCGTGCTCATTACGGCAACGCTCGGGATGGTCGGCAAAGTCTCGCGCGCACTCGGCGAGGAAATCGGATGGCGCGGATTTCTCGTACCGGAGCTGTCAAAGGTCGTCGGCTTTCCCGGAATCGGATTGATCAGTGGATTGATGTGGGCGGCTTATCATTATCCGGTCTTACTTTTCGCAGATTACAATGCGGGCGCGCCTGCCTGGTACGGCGCGACCTGTTTCACCATTATGGCAGTGAGCGGCAGCTTCATTATGGCTTGGCTGACGCTACGCGCGCGAAGTCTTTGGCCGGCAGCAATTCTCCACGCGAGTCATAATCTTTTCATTCAATCGATTCTCACTCCCCTGACTAAAGACACAGGGCCGACGAAATTTATCACCGACGAATTCGGAATCGGTCTTGTCATCACGGTGACAATTGGAGCGATCATCGCGTGGCGGAGCGCGAGTCGTTCAAAGTTGCACATTGGGGTCTAACCGATCAGTGCCATCGCGCGTGACTCTTTCAAGCTCAAGATACGCGGTCAGCTTTTCATCAGCACGCACAACGAAACGCTTTCCGTCGCCGCGATGCGCGTCAGTAATCCAGATCGTTTGCCCGTTGGAATCAATCGCTGAGACGCACCCCCAACTCCATCCGGCCTTGCTGAGATTGTCAGCGACGTACCAGACGAACAACGCCCGGCCATCCTATTGCTGCTGCGCAAGAACAACCTGGGGTAGCGAATGCGCACCTAAACTGAAATCATCGGTGTAGATGACGGCCGCCTTGCCGTTCCCGGGATTGATCGCCACTTTGAACAGGTCGAGCAGGTTGCGCGTACCTGGTATCTGCGGTTGAGGACACGCAGCGCCCTCCGTACAGATTACGCCCATGTGGTTCGGCTGAATGCTCACCAAGCTCTGCGTGAAAGACGCTCCGTCATTGGTTGTCTGCGCCAAGTAAACATTCCATACAGCGCTGGGGTCATCCTTGCTCGATGCGGTGGTAGCATAATAGACTAAGTCCACCGTGCCGTTGCGGGCGGCGATCCAGGGAAAGATAGCCGTGTTGGCTGGAGCGATATTGACAGACACCGGTGTCGACCAAGTCATGCCCTCATCGCTCGAAGTCGCGTAGAAGACAGTGTGCGCGTCCTTGGACCAAGCGGCGTGTAGGTGACCATTGCTTGGATCCACAGCCAGCGTCGGAAAAATGTTGTCGAATGCCGTGTTGAGCGGAGCGTGGAAAACGAGGACCGCAGTCCAAGTCACGCCGCCGTCCGTGCTACGGGAAACAAAAATGTTGTTGAAATTCGTCGTCGTGGCTTTCTGGATACCGGGTTCACCCGCAGCATAGATGTCGTAGATATTGTGGGTGAAAGGATCGGCGACTATCGGCCCCTGCTCGTTGTTGAACGTGGCGTCGCCTGTCGCGCCGCCCTGACCGACGATCGGATCGCCCACGCGGTGAAAGGTCAAGCCGTCGTCGTCAGAGCGCTGGATATGAATCAGTGTGCTATTCCCCGAGTCGTGGTAGGAGATCCATACGTGCGAGCCGTCCGAAGTGATCCACGGGCGGTCAGTTTGAGTCGTGTCGATGATCTGAGCAGTGCACTTGTTACTGTTGAAGCCCGACGCTGCGTTGCCACAGGTAATTGCTGAAACACCCAGTTGGCCTCTGATGAGTGTCGGGTTTCCGAGGAAGAGCAACGTGGTGAGATGGAGAGTGCCCGTGGAGCCGAAGTCAACGTCCGCGTCCTCCCCGCCAAACACCGTTCTGCCTGGTTGTTGTAGCGCTCCATCAATGATGCCTTGGAAAGTCGGCGTCGCGCCGAAAGGCCCCGTCCAGAGGTTCGTGCCAAACTGCATATCAGGCGCTAGGCCCAAGCTAAGCCCGACCATCGCCATTGTGCCGTTCGCCGCAATCGAAATCTCTGGTTCGCTGTCTCCGTCTGGCTGGAACAGCAGTGTATTGGTGAAACTAAGGCTGCCGATCGATGTGCTGCCGAATGTGATTAGTGCAGCTAAGACCATTCCTCCCAGGATTGCGCCAGGCCACTTGATAGTTCTTCCTTTTAATCTTGGTTTCATACCAACAAAATCGTATAGATTCGGACCGTCGGCCCCGACAAAAAAGTAACGCGGCATTTACTTTTTGGTTTCGCAGGGCAATCACGGAAATGGGAACACCCGCATCAAAAATCTGCTGGCCTAAAAATCAGAAACTCCCGTGAGTGCCCCTCTTTTTCGCTGCGATGCGTGCCTTAGACAGCGGGCGATGATTAAGGCATAAACCGCCATATGCAATCAGGTCTTCCATGCGCTTACCTCCATTTTGCCAGGTACTGAAGTCGATAACTTCGGTCGCAGCTGGACATGGTGTTCGACACAGTCCGGAGACGGGTGGCCCCAGCGATCGCAATTGCAGCCGGGCGTCCTTTCAGTCGGACGTTGAGTCACTTTACTGCCTGCAACGCTCTGCAATCTCGGCTTAGGTGATCCGCCTTCGTCATGTAACAAAAGGATTGTTTTCATCAGTTACTCCTTTTTTTTGCTCGGCAAACCCACGGCCCGGCGCGATCTCAAGACTTCACGGGGATTAGCTTTTATTTAATCGTCGACTATCGCGCACCGCCTAATGATCGCCACGTAACTTAAGTTGCCTTTTTACGACTTATCTTTGCCTGAACACTACGCGGTTCTTGCTCTCGTGGAGTCGATCTAATCAGCGATGCGCTGCCCTATGGTCGGCTGTGGTACACCGAACCGGATGACGTCATCGAATACGCGAAGTTTTACAGCCGCTTACATCATGCTGTGATCCGCGTTTACGATGACGCTGGCAACGTGATCCACAGGCACGAGCACAAGGGCGATTTCAACAAGTGGTAAACCTGCGTCTCCCAAATCAAAATGTACCAGACTGCCTTCGAAGCCAGTGAAAGAGAAAAGGCAGAAGCTGGCGAACGATTGTTGAAGGTTGCCGCGGACCTAAAACCGGATGTTGTGTCGCTACAGGGTCGACAGCTTTTGGAAAGCGCCGAATTTCTCGCTAAGGGGTTGGCTCGGGTGGAAATTCCGGTTAGCAGAACCCAAACCCCTTCACCTTCGCCGCGATCCACGGCGCCGTGTGACAATACATTTCATGATCTTTTCAAAAGAAACAGGCCGTCCCCTTCACCAGCGAAAACAGTTCCGTAGGGCGACGGCGACGAGAGGGTATATGAAGTACTGGGAGATCGTAGCCGCCTACCCAAGTAAAGCCCGGCTGGAATTGGGGCTGCGTCTCAGCCGTGGATTCCGAGGGGCGAACAATCTGGATTGTTGATGCACATCGCAACACCGGAAAAAGGTTTGTGGTCCGTGCCGAAGAAAAGTTGACTGCGTTCCTTGAGCTTGAAAGAGTCACGCGCGATGACAGTAATTGAAATCAGGCCCCCACCATCGGGGCTGGAAAGTCTTTGAAGCTCCGGGCGTTGAGTCTCCGTCGTCACTTCTGGCCAGCTCCCGATGAGTTTTGAGAACTTGGGCCGGCAAATCTCGGAGAAGAATGATAAAAGGAGATGAAATAATTCAACGCTCGTCCAAAAATAGCAACGTCGCGGTTGGACGGTAAGAACGAGCGTTTCGTCATCAGATTGCCCGAACCTAACCAGCTTGCCCACGCGGCCAAACCCGGAGGAATCACGGAATGCATATGTTCACTCGAAAGACCGAACCCGCGGCCCCCGCGAACGAATCGACCAGACCACCTGTCGTCCCAGGGTCATCCAACCGCACATTCATGCCAACGCAATCCGGCGCTTCTCTCTCCCGAGGAGTTTCGATTAGAGGCTCGGTCAAATTCCTGAACGAGCTGCTCATCGACGGCGAGGTGGAGGGCACAATCGATTCCACCGGAACGCTTACGATCAGGGAGCACGCGCACATACGCGGTGAGATCAGGACGAAATCGGTGAAGGTGCGAGGGATGGTGGAGGGCAATATTTTCGCGACTGAACGCTGCGAGCTCCAGGCGGGTTGCACGCTGCGTGGTGACATCGAAGCGCCCCGGCTGGTGGTTAATGAGAATGCGACATTTCTTGGCAGCGCAAAGGTCGGGACGGGAAAGTCACTCCCGGCCTGACATTCGATCCCAGAGATCTACGAGCGGCTGCGTCGTCCGCATTGCGTCCACGGCTCGGCGGGGGTGGGTATGGCTTCGGAATCGGGCTTGGAGAAACATCGGGTACCATGAATTCCAGTGGAGGCGCGTCAGCCTTTTAGTTTCACTGGCGCGTCTTCACCATCTGGCTAGGTGTTGGATCACGCAGCAAGCAAAGGTAACCTCGGAAGGCCATCACGCGCCGCGGCCCGTTCCTCGTTTGCTAATGCGCGCCGTTCGCAATTCTGCACACAAAAATTTGCGGCTGAACCTTGCCGCGGTTCGCATATTCCCGCGCCAATTCCTGCCCGACAGCCGTGGTGCGGGCTTGCTCACATAAGGCCACGATCGCACCGCCAAATCCGCCCCCAGTTAGCCGCGCACCACAAACGCCTGGTAGAGTCCGGGCGATGTCGACTAGCACATCAAGTTCAGGGGTGCTGTTCTCGAAGTTTGTTCGTGAACTTTCGTGCGATTCATTCATTAGCGCGCCAAAACCGAGACCGTCACCGGCGGAGAGAAGGTCAAGCGCTCGCCGGACCCGCTCGTTTTCGCCAACGATGTGGGTGGCACGACGCAACAATACAGGCAGCAGATTGGATTTTTCGAGGGTGGCGCGAGACGCATCTCGCAGAGTCGGGATGCCAAGGGCATTGGCGGCCAACTGCGTTTCTTTGCGCCGCTGATTATAGAGCCCGCTGGCGAGTTGCCGGTTGCTACCTGATTCAGCAATGAGCAGCGCAAACCCGCGTAGAAATGGGATCGTTCGGACTTCCTCGTTTCCGGCATCGAAGAAGACAGCGTGTTCTTCACGGCCAAAAATCGAACAAACTTGATCCAGTAAACCGGACTGAACACCAACAAACTGATGGTCGGCCCGTTGACATAGCTTGGCAATTTGCAGCCGTGGCAGTTCCACCCGGGACAGTTTTAGAAGAAAGAGCGCCGTCGCTACCTCAAGGGCGGCGGAACTGGCAAGCCCGCATTCCGCGGGAAGATCTCCATTAACTCGCGCGGAAAAATTCGGGATTGAAAGACCCAAAGAGTCGAGCTCACTCACGACACCAAGCACATAGTTAGCCCAAGGACGTTCCGTTTGCGGATATAGCTCGGCGCGGCGTAAGCTTCTGCACGCACGATCACGAGATTATTCCACAATCAGGTCCGATGGAATTGAATGTCGTAAACAGGTCCACCATCTCTCTGCGCATTAGACGCGTATGAAGGCACTCGCCATTGCGCTTGTTACATATCATTTTTCAATTGCTGTGTGTAGACCAAAAGAGTCACAATCAATCAAAGTGCGGTACTGGAGATATTCGCCGACAGAGTCAGCGCATCCGGTTGGAGCTGGGGCTGCGTCTCCGTGATCGATTCCATCGGGAGACCAATCTGGATTGTTGATGCGCATCGCGACAACGGCAAGAGGCTTGTCGCTCGTAGTGATGAGAAGCTGACAGCGTTTCTTGAACTTGAGAGAGTCACGCGCGAATTAGCGCTCTTAGCGCTTCTTGGTGATGACAGTAATTGAAATCAGACCACACACCTGGGGCTGGAAAGTCTTTGAAGCTCCGGGCTAGCTTAGACCGAAATACTCGCCCAGAATTTTTCTAATCCGATAGCGATCTTCAAAAACCGCTATCACGGAACCAAATCGGATTTTGTCGCCATCTTTCAACAGAGCGTCAGTGACGAGGACGTCATTGATCTGTATCCC
>DASTZJ010000241.1:0-11102 GCA_035764345.1 Candidatus Udaeobacter sp. | reverse complement strand
TCTCAAGGAGTTCAAAGCTGTCGGCCCGATTGACGCACCCACCTATAGCGTTTGCGCGGTCATCGATGATTTCCAAAACTATCCAAAGTTCATGCCATACATGACCGAGTGCCGGCTAATAAAACGGGACGGCGATTCGATCGTTGGATATCAAAGACTTTCGCCAAAAGTTTGCGCGGACCGCGATTACACATTGCGCGTCTGGAAGAAATCATGGCCCTCGACTGATGGTTTAGTTTTTATGAGTCATTGGTCGCCGGCCAACGAACTCGGGCCGCCAGAGAAGAAAGGCGTCGTGCGCGTAAAACTTTGCGAGGGGAAATGGCTGCTCGAGCCTGATGGCGCGACCAAAACTCGCGCCACCTACTTCATTTACACGGATACCGGCGGTTTTATCCCGTCTTTCATTGCCAATCGTATCAGTTTGACGGGAATAACGAAGCTCTTCGCGGCCGTCCGCAAGCAGGTTAAAGATCCAAAATACGCTGTTTCGATTCCGGAAAGTGCACGACTGCCGACTGAATTCGGAGAACCGTCCAATGGAAAAAATGACGAAGCACGAATGACAAATGACGACAGAAGCAAGAAACGCGAATGACGAATGATCGCTATTCGAACTGCGTCATCGGCGACTGATTCGTTATTCGCTTTCTGTCATTTCTATTAATCTTCACACGATGATAACCAACCGTTTCCTGTTTGTTATTGGCACCATTGTTGTAACGACAGCGCTTGATCTGTCCACCGCGGAACCGGCACCCGCGACTCCCAAGAAACCTGTTTCAACCAAATATCAGGGAGTGACTGTGGAAGACCCGTATCAATGGCTCGAAAAAGACGATGAGCCGGACGTGGAAGCCTGGTCGGACGCGCAGAATCAGCGGACCCGGCAATATCTCGATCAGTTGCCAGATCGAGCGGCGATCGAAAAACAACTGTCGGAGTGGTACGCAAAAAGTTCTCCTAGTTATTCTTCGCTTGCCTCGCGGCCAGGGCTGCTTTTCGTGATGAAATTCCAGCCCCCAAAGCAACAGCAACTGTTGGTAACGCTTGCTTCGGCCGATGATCTCAAATCGGAAAAGGTCGTACTTGATCCAAACGTGCTGGACGTCAAAGGCACGACCGCGATCGATTGGTTTGTTCCGTCATTGGATGGCAAGTATGTCGCGGTTTCGCTCTCCAAAGGTGGAAGCGAAGACGGCACGCTTCATTTCTACGAGACCGCCACGGGGAAAGCGCTCCCGAATGCAATCGCTCATGTCCAATATCCAACGGCGGGCGGCAGCGCAGCGTGGAACGCCGACGGCACGGGAATTTATTACACACGGTTTCCCAGGAAAGGCGAGCGGCCCGACGCCGATCTGAATTTTTATCAGCAGGTCTATGTTCACAAGCTCGGTACGCCTGACACGGAGGATACCTACTCGATCGGAAAAGACTTTCCGCGAATCGCAGAGATCGTTTTGAATACTTCGCACGACGGCCGATACATTCTCGCCTCCGTTGCGAATGGTGATGGCGGCGATTACGCGCACTATCTGCTTGGGCCAGATGGAAATTGGAAGCCGATCACAGCATTCCGCGATCAAATCAAGGCCGCCCGCCTCGGACGCGATAACGCGTTGTATCTTCTTTCGCGCAACGCCGCGCCGCGAGGAAAAGTTCTCCGTCTGCCGCTTGAGACGCCGGAATTAAGCAAGGCGGTTGAGATCGTTCCAACTGGCGAGTCGGTTATCCAACAAATCGTGCCCACAGCCGACACTCTGTACGTTGGCGATTTGCTTGGTGGTCCATCTCAGATCCGTCGCTTCGATCTGAACGGCAAAGGGGAAACGGTCATTCCAATTCCAAAAATATCTGCCGTACAGGAAATGGTCGCCGTCGAGGACGGTTCTCTTTTGTTTCGCGACCAGAGTTATACCGAACCGGCAGCCTGGTTCCATTGTGCGAAGGAAAAAACCGAGCCTGTGATAACGGCGCTGCGCAGCACGTCGCCGGTCTCATTTGCCGATATCGAAGTGACCCGCGACTTTGCAACCTCAAAGGACGGCACGAAAATTCCGCTCAACATAATTTTCCGCAAAGGAATGAAGCGGGACGGGCAGAACCCGACATTGCTTTACGGCTACGGCGCCTACGGAATCAGCATGTCGCCGAATTTTGAATTTACGCGCCGCCTTTGGTTCAATCACGGCGGCGTATATGTGGTAGCGAATATTCGAGGTGGTGGCGAGTTCGGTGAAGACTGGCACAAGGCCGGTAATCTCACGAAAAAGCAAAACGTGTTCGACGATTTTGCCGCTTCGGCGGAATACTTGATCAAAGAGAAGTACACGCGCCCGGAAAAGTTAGCGATCCAAGGTGGAAGTAATGGCGGCCTCCTGATGGGCACAATGATGACGCAGCATCCCGATTTGATGCGGGCGGTCGTGTCCCAGGTTGGAATTTACGATATGCTGCGCGTGGAGCTCGCGCCAAACGGCGCGTTCAACGTGACCGAATTCGGTACCATAAAAAACCCGGGGCAATTCCAGGCCCTTTATGCATATTCGCCATACCATCACGTTGTCGATGGGACGAAATATCCTTCCATTCTGATGATGACCGGCGCTAACGACGGACGAGTTGCGCCGTATCAGTCGCGCAAAATGGTTGCGCGATTGGATGAAGCGAACAAATCTCAGAATCCGATTCTATTGCGGACGAGCTCCAGTGCGGGTCACGGCATTGGCACTGCGCTCAACGAACGCATCAACCAATTGGCCGACATTTACGCATTTCTCTTTGCGCAACTGGGAATGACGGGAAAGACCGAGTGATTCGTTAAAAGGTCAAAAGAGTTACAAGGCGCGTTTGTGTAACTCTGTAACGATATAACTTTGTAACCTTGGACCCTTGCGAAGGAAACTGCTGATTTGCGCTGCAGCGATTGCGATTCTTGTCGTTATTGTTGCTGCGACGGGGACGATCGTTTTCTTCAGTCCGTTGGCCACTCATTACATTGAAGGCGATGCATTTCGCGTCGCCATGGAAGACGAAACCGCGAACGGTTTGCATTTTCCAAGCGGGCATTACTCCTCGATACGGCGAACGGGCTCGTTGACGGCGCAAGCCGAAAGCTTTGAGGCAAGCAACGGCGAGCGAGCGCTGAAATTCATCGATGCTCACGCAATCACTGCCACGTTTGATCCATGGGGCGTGTTTATACGTCAATGGAGGTTTAGCGATATTCACGTCGAATCAGGCGGGGTCGAAATCCAGATTTACGAAGCGAACCCTGAAGAGATCACGTCGAAGCCGTGGTTCGCGGTTTTTTTGCCGAACCGCGTCTACCTGAAGCGAATCGAAGCCGAACGTGCCGATGTGACCTGGCGATTCCGCGGTGAGCATGCGGGTTTCCTTGGGACGCAACTGCTCATCACGCCTCGGGGCCCAGATTTCGACTACGCCGCAACCGGCGGCAAATTGAAGATGGCGCTTCTTCCCGAGCTTTATCTGCGTCGCGCCAACGTTCTCATCACAAAGACGCTGGTGACGATTAACGACATCGACCTGGCATCCAACGAGAGAAACGAAGGAGGCATCCGCGGTAAAGGAACAGCCGGCATCGGAAAAGACCGGAGCATCGATTTTCACGCAAATTTCGAGAGCGTGCCGATACGCGGCTGGCTGCCGGAGAAATGGAAAGAGCATTTGAGCGGCAGCGCCTTCGGCGGCGTTCATTGGATAGGAGAGAATCCCAAACTGGAAAGTTCGTCCGGCGAAGGCTCGCTGCGCATACAAGGCGGTCGCGCGGACAACCTTCCGTTTCTGGAAAAACTCGCGGAGCTCGCGCGCGAAAAATCATTCGAGCATCTGGAGCTGACTGATTGCTCGCTCAATTTTACCTGGCATTATCCGAGCATTGAAATCAAAGACATCGCACTTGAAGAGAAAGGGAAATTCCGCGTCGAGGGAGCAATCTCGATTGATCGTCGCGCGTTAAGTGGCGCAATTCAGCTTGGAGTTGCCCGCAAACATCTGGATTGGCTGCCAAACCCGGAAGAAATTTTCAGCCGCCAACAAGGCGGTTATCTTTGGACGGCAGTGCATCTGTCAGGCACGATCGATCAGCCCGAACAAGATCTGAGCCCGCGCATTATCGAGCTCTTCAAGGAATCGCCCGGCGCGTACCTGCAGCTTCTGTTTCGCCAGTTTGAAGGCTGGCTCAAACAAACATTTGGCGGCCATTAACGGCGTTTTTGGCAGACTCAGTTAGCGAGGGCTTCTTGAAGTGGCCTTTCGCTTGCTCCGGCTTCCAACATTCGAATTCGCTTCTCGACGTATGGCAATCGAATCGTAAGCGTGAGGCCTTTCCCCTGGGTGCTTTCGATGGAGAGTTCCCCGCCGTGCTCGCGTACGATGCGACGGACGATTAACAATCCGAGCCCGGTGCCGGACGGTTTGGTTGTGAAATAAGGTTCGAATACGCGGCTCAAGTTTTCTGCCGACATGCCGCCGCCGCTATCAACGAAACTGACGATCACGTGCGTATCGCCCAGGTCGGTGCGAATGCGTAAGGTGCCATGGCGCCTCATCGCTTCGAGGCCGTTTTTGATCACGTTATAAAACGCCTGCTTCATCTGCTCCCGATCCAGTTGAACCAAAGGCAGGTCCGCCCGCAGTTCCTGTTCGACGACGATGTCACGGTCTTGAATTTCCGGATTGAAAAAGCGCACCGCTTCCTCAACGATCGTGTTCACATTCTCGGGATGAAGTTGTGGCCGCGACGGCCGGATCGCTCGCAGGAATTGCGTGACAATGGAATCGAGCCGGCGGACTTCAGAACGGGCGACATCAATCGATTGTTGAAGTTCCGCTTTCGCATTGTGGTCCAGTTCTTGGGCCTTCCGCTCCATCAATTGCAAATGGATGTGCAGCGAGTTGAGCGGATTGCCAATTTCGTGCGCCACACCGGCTGCCAGCAATGTAAGCGCATTCAAGCGCTCTGACTCGATGGTTTGTTGGGCTGTGCGCCGGCTCTCGGTGATGTCGCGGAGGATCATGACGTGTCCAACCTGCCCCGCTACTGTAGCCGGGGTCGTTGACCCCGGCCTGCCGCGGTCATCACGTTTGCGTGCAACACGCCCGGAGTCGACGACACCGGCTACTGCCTCACGATGCTCGATCATCAACGGCACGATGTAAAAATTGATGAAGCGATTTTCCGGATAAAAAATCTCCATGTCGCGACTGAGCGGTCCGCCGCTTTGGGTAAGCGATCCCCAATCGAGGCCGCGAACACGTTCATCGAGCCGTTTTCCGATAGCGTCTGCCGCGTCCAGCCCAAACAATTTGCAGGCCGCATCGTTCAAATAAGTGACCCGACCGTTTGAATCGGTCACAATGATGCCTTCATGGATCGCATTGAAAACGGTTTCCAGAAAACCCTTCTCCTGGGCCAGGCGCAGAAAGTAGTTTTGAACTTCTTCCGGCCCAATGCGCCCGAGTCGCTCGATAAGTTTCTCAAGAAAACCAGCTTTCATTTAACCACGAATGAAAACCAATTGACTCGAATAGAAAACTTCCAAGCTTCAAGCTCCAACATCGATTGAAACATCAAACTCCAACGCTAAAAGGCAGCTCATCATAGCGCCTGATCTTGGAATTTGAATTATTGAACCTTCACTGGAATTTGGACCTTGGGTTTTGGTGCTTGCATCCCCGGCACTTCGACAGTCAGCATTTCCACGCGTAGATAATTCAGGACGACCGGCGCAAGGATCAAGCCTGGGATGCCCATGAGTCGCTCGCCGAGGATCAGCGCGATCAGGGTCAGCCACACCGGGTTCCGAATTCGGTCTCCGATGATTTTGCTGTTTAGCAAATATTCGAGCTTGTGAATCGCCACGAGAAAAACCAGAGCCCCAATCGCCAGTTTCAAGGAGACCGTCAGCGCGACGAAGACAATGATCGTATTGCTGACCAGGTTCCCCACGATAGGCACAAGACCGCAAAGAAAAGTGACAGCGATGAGCAGTGGCGCATGCGGCAGGCGAACCGCGACGAGGAAAATCGCTGTCAATACCGTATTGATGAACGAGATCATGATCTGTGCGCCCATGACCGTGGCAAAGCTGCGATAGAAATCGCGGAATCGCGTGGAAACTTCATCGCAGCAAATCGAATAAAGATTGTTCTTCACGCGATGAGTGCCGCGGTAGGGATCGAGGCCAGTTTTAATAAAGAGGCTCCCGGCTGCAACGATTCCAAGCACGCAGAAAACCAGCACAGCCGTCGCGCTCTTGGCAAAATTAGCGACGTTTCGCAGGTAATGTGCTTCCTGCCCAAGCAGATTCGTCACCGCCTGCCTAAGACTTTCAAAGTCACTAAACGGTAACTCGATCTGCCGTTTCTGCGCCCAGGCGCTGGCTGAGGGAATGGAGGTGTCAGCAACGTCCGGCAGCGCCAGAATGGCCGCACGAGTGAGAAAGACCGCTGCCGTGGCAATCCCGGCCACAACAACGCCGAACAAGATCAAAGCCAGCCACTTCCTTTTCGTGAGAAAATAAAGCTGACGCAACGCAAAGTACGAAAACAGGACGACCAGCAACGGCACACCAAGGTGGAGAAGACCTGCAAGAACAATCGTGGCAGCGAGGACGCCGTAGGACAGTCGCGTGGGGGTAATCATGGCTGCTTTCCCGGAATGTAGCGCAACCGCTCCATTTGCGCCGGGAAAATCGCAAGACCTAACCGCGTCGTCGATCCAGCCGGGGTCGCCAACCCCCCAGCTACTACGCGGCCTGTCCGGTTTCTTTTTCAGCCCGTTCTTTTAGCGCAGCCTTGCGCGAAAGTTTTACGCGACCTTTGTCGTCAATGCCGATGCACTTGACCCAAATGATGTCGCCTACTTTCGCAACATCTTCGGTCCGTTTCACGCGAAAATCTGCGAGCTCGGAAATGTGCACGAGCCCATCTTTACCCGGGAAAACTTCGACAAACGCGCCGAATTCCTTCGTCGAGACAACGCGTCCCTGATACGTCTGCCCGATCTCGATTTCGCGCGTCATGCCCCCAATGATTTCTTTCGCACGCGCCATGCTTTCGCCGCTGGTGGCATAAATGTGCACGGAGCCATCGTCTTCGATATTAATTTCGGCGCCGGTCTCCGCGACAATTCCCTTGATAGTCTTGCCGCCGGGCCCGATGAGCGCTCCGATTTTCTCCGGGTTAATCTTGATTGTCTCGATCCGTGGTGCGTACTTCGACAATTCCGGCCGCGGCTTGTCCAGCGCGCTGCGCATGATATCGAGAATCTTCGTGCGCGCCTCTTTCGCGCGTTGGATCGCTTCTGCCATGATCTTGTGGCTGATACCAGGCAGCTTCAGGTCGAGCTGAAAACCGGTGACGCCGGCATCGGTTCCGCAAAGCTTGAAATCCATATCACCAAAATGATCCTCGGAGCCGATGATGTCGGTCAGGAATTCGTAGCGTTTTCCGGTGGGGGCGGATTCGCCAGACTCAGTCACGAGCCCGATCGAGATTCCGGCAACCGGCGTTTTCACCGGCACACCCGCATCCATGAGCGCGAGCGTGCCTGCGCACACGCTCGCCATCGAGGTCGATCCATTTGATTCCATGATCTCGCTTGAGATGCGGATGGCGTACCGAAAATCGTTCTCGTTCGGTACAACTGGTTCCAGCGAGCGCTCCGCCAGCGCGCCATGGCCGATCTCGCGTCGCCCGGGCCCGCCCGTCCGTCCCGTTTCGCCTACGCTAAACGGCGGAAAATTGTAGTGCAGAATAAACCGCTTCGATTGTTCGCCACCGCCGTAGGCATCCAGCATCTGCGCTTCCTCAATCGGCGCCAGCGTAGCGAGCGCGATCGCCTGGGTTTCCCCGCGCTGGAAAATGGCCGAACCGTGGGCACGCGGCAGAACGCTCACTTCGCAACTGATCGGCCGCAGATCCTGGTAACCGCGACCATCGACGCGTTTCTGTTTTTCCAAAATGCTGACGCGAGACGCCTTTTTCTGGACGTAATCAAATGCCTGCGAAATCGAAAAGGGGTCGGCCTCTGGATGTCTTTCCAGGATCGCCGTCTTCACTTGCTCACGCAATGCGTCGACCGCCTTAGCGCGAGCCATCTTGCCTTCAGTGTAAAGGGCCGCCACGATCCGGTCGCCCGCGACGCGGTAAGCGATATCGAGCAACTCCTGGTTCACCTGGAGCAGCTGCGGATCGCGCTTGGACTTGCCCACCATCGCAGCCAATTCCTTTTGAACTCGAATCATCTCGCGCGCATGCCCGTGAGCGAACTCGAGCGCGTTGACGAATTCGCTTTCCGGCAGTTCCCTGGCCGAGCCTTCGATCATGATTACATCGTTTTCGGTGCCGACATAAACAAGATCGAGATCACTTTCGGCGCGTTGCGTGTGTGTCGGGTTCGCGACGAATTCGCCTTTGACCCGGCCGACGCGAACAGCGCCGATTGGGCCGGCAAACGGAATATCCGAAACACACAGCGCAGCGGATGCGCCGTTCATCGCCAGAATGTCAGGATCATTCTCGCCGTCGGCGCTGAGCAAAATCGAGATGATTTGCGTGTCGTAAAAGTATCCCTGTGGAAAGAGCGGCCGCAGCGGCCGATCAATCATGCGCGACGTGAGTGTTTCCTTTTCCGTCGGACGACCTTCACGCTTGAAGTAGCCGCCCGGAAATTTTCCAGCAGCTGCCGCTTTTTCGCGATAATCGACAGTCAGCGGGAAATAATCCTGGCCTTCTTTGATGGTTGTAGCCGACACGGCGCTGGCCAACACCATGGTGTCGCCACACGTGACGACGACGGCTCCGTCGGCGAGTCTGGCGATTTTGCCGGTTTCGATTGAGATTGGAGTGGCCCCAATTTGGGCCGTGACCTTCTGTTGCATTTTACTTTTCCTGGGTTTGCGATTCCAGGCCGGTCACCCTGACTGTAGGTTTTAAACCCGCACGAGGATCGCTCGCGGTGGCGAGCTCCACGATCCGAAACTAAAACCTAAAATCCAAGGCGATTACTGCACCTGGAACTGCTGGTTATCTTTTGTTTTAACTTAATTACAGCTTCAAGCAGTTCAAACTAACGGACGCGAACCCAATGGTTTGCGTTATTTGCGCAAGCTCAGTTTGTCGATCAGTTTTTTATAACGATCGGCTTTTGTTTTGCTCAAATAATCCAGCAAACTGCGGCGATGCGCGACCATCTTCAGCAGGCCGCGCCGCGAAGAATGATCTTTCCGGTTGGTCTTAAGGTGTTCGGTCAAATGCTCGATCCGGTGAGTGAGAAGTGCGACCTGCACATCTGCGCTGCCGGTATCTTTCTCATGCAGCTGAAACTCCTTAAGATTCAACGTTTGGTTGCTCTCTGCCATAACGAAGGCGCAAATGTAGACGAAGACCGCATTTTAGCAACCATGCTCACAGGCCTCGTGCGGTGCGGCATTTTGTGTCATTCGTACGCCGCATCTCTTTCGCGTTTGCCGTCATACCACAGACGCAGTCTCGCGCGCGACCGCGCCATGCGGGGTCCGCCGAGAATCATAATAAAGAGCGTGCTAAGAATTTCTTTGGCTGGATACATGCGCAGCTTTCGGCCCGATGTAAGGATTGGCGCGCGCAACACCTTGAAGCGGGCAAGTTTTCTTAGCGCGAGGCTAAAATAAACTTCTTCTCCGGCAAAGTGTTGCTCATCGAAACCGCCAATGGCCGCGAAGTTGCGACGCGTAGTGAACAGAAACGCGCCTGCGCCGAGATTGAGGCCAAAATAAAGAACCGAGAATGCACGCAGGAAAACGCGGCCCCACAACGGGACAAATCCATCCATGAGCACCCGCGCGCTACCGCCGGCATAACCTTGTTCTAAGGCAGCAACAGCTTCGACAACATGCGTACGGTTGATCCGCGTATCGGCATCAACGAAGAACAAGTAATCACCCTGCGCAGCGTCCGCACCTGAGTTTCGGGCAGCCGCAATTTGGCGCCGATTGATTGAAAGGACTCGGGCGCCACCTTGCTCGGCGACTTCCAGCGTTGCATCTGTCGACCCATCATCAACCACGATGATCTCGAACGGCTGCGCCGCGTTAGAAGCCGCAGCGCGAATCGCTTCGAGTGTCGAGGGAAGCTCGAGCTCCTCATTGTAGGCAGGGACGATAAATGAGATCATTGCTTCCTTACGGCCTGGGAATTCACCGCTGCCGTTTCGCATCCTTCACCGCAAGGACGACGCACGTAAGGCCATATGTTTTGATCATACGGGGAATTGTAGGGCGTTCTCTGTGAAACGCCGAACTAAATAAATTAGCGTCTGACACAGACACCCTACAAAACGGAAATCCGATGAATCGCTTGACTTGCTGTCTCCAAGATCGACATAGCAAAATGCTTGTCCGTTTGTTCGTGATTCTCATTGCATCCTGGTCGTTGCTTTCGGGCTGTGCAGACACAAAACAGGCTGCGCAGGCAGACTCTAATTCCATTCTTCGCGAACCGGAGAGCGACCACGAGGTCCACGGCGAAGTGGGCGCGATGTACGGTCACACCGCGAGATAAGGCCGCCGCCATTCAGCCCGGACACAACGACGTCAAGTTTCTACTTAGTCTTCGCGTAGAGCAGTGAATCGAGAAGCTTTGCGTCTTTGATGACGTTGTTCTTGAGGCGGCCTTCGAAAACGAAACCGGCCTTTTGCAGCACACGCGCGGACGCCGGATTGTTCGCAAACACTTCCGCAGAGATTCGACGGAGCGGAAAATTTTCAAACCAGAAATCGCTGAGCGCCGCGACTGCTTCAGTCACTATGCCGCGTCCCCAGAACTTCTCACCCAGCCAGTAACCCAGTGTCGCAGTATGTCGATGCACGTCCTGCCCAAGGCGAATACCAATTCCGCCAACGGCCGCGCCGTCGACCTCGATGCAAAATTTCGTTGTCGGCTGTTCACTTGTCGCTCGCTGCAAGAATTCGTGCGCGTCTTGGATCGTGTACGGATGCGGAAAAAGGTCGCGCAGCGCGAGCCAGACTTTTCGGTTGTTCGCGTGCTTCGCCAGCGACTCCGCATCATCTAGTCGCCACGGACGAATCGTG
>DASTZJ010000240.1:0-2961 GCA_035764345.1 Candidatus Udaeobacter sp. | reverse complement strand
TTGTCGAACTATCTTGACTTGGGCGTGACGGCGGCAGCTCGCGATCAACTGCTTGAGCAAATGCACTGGGGCCATGGAGACGACGATTACTCCGTAGTAGCGCGGAAATATTTGCACGAACCTGCCCCTGTTGTTGGCGATGAGTTGCAACTGGGCGAAGAGGAAGAGCAAACCGATGCCGGCGAGCCGATCGCGAGTTCTCCCGAGGTGGAAACCCAGAGCCGGCAAGATGCGAGTCCGGAGGTTTCACCTGCGCCATCGACCGGTGTGGCAAGCGGCGGAGCCGCTAAGGAAACAACACGACTGCGTCGCGGTTTTCTCAAGCAGTTGCTGAGTCGACTGTCATCTGAGGAGAAATGACACCTGGTTCCGAAACTGGTCGGGCGATATTTCTCGACCTTTCAAGACGCGCAAAATTTCGTATCACGGGAACCGACCGGCTTCGGTTTCTCAACGGCCAAATCACGAATGATCTGCGCAAGGCGAGTGAAACATGTGCAATCGAAGCGTGCATTCTCAATGCGAAAGGCAAAATCGACGCACACGTTTTTGTTTCCGCATCGGGAGAATGTTTTTTGGTAGATGCGGAGCCGGAACTTCGAGAAACGCTCAAGGTCCGGCTGGAGCGCTACGTGATCGCCGACGACGTGCAGATTGAGGACGTCACCGATCAATTCTCGCTTTTTCATGTGCTGTCGAAACAAGCTCCCGCGCCGGAGTATGGCGGGACCGTCTCTGTGCGCCGTTTTGCTGAATCAGGATGGGACATATGGCTCGAGGCGGTACAGCACAACGCTGTATTGCACAGATTATCCTCGGAATTCGTTCTCTACGATTCTAACGCTGCAGAGGTTACGCGAATCGAGCAGGGAATTCCCCGCTGGGGTCGCGAGTTGACACAGGAGATCATCCCGATCGAAGCCAATCTGGAACAACGAGCAATCGATTACCAAAAGGGTTGTTACATTGGACAGGAAGTGATTTCGCGAATGAAGATGTCCGGCCAGACCAACAAGCGATTATGCGGGTTGATTTCGCTGGACAATGTCCCCCTTCAACCAAGTATGAGACTCACCACCCTTCCTTTAGTACCGGCGAAGAATATTGGCTGGATCACAAGCGCTGCGCGCAGCGAGAGAATCGGAAAAGAAATCGCCCTGGGATATGTAAAACGCGGCTTCAACAGCGCTGGCACGAGGCTGGCCGCATTCGTGACGGAAGATTCTGAACCGACGCCAGTCGGGGCCATTGCGGTAGAGCTGGTTCCACTTCCATTTCTCTGAGGCGGTCCCGATGTCGGTGCCAATGCCGCGCCAACGCGAGACGCTGAAGACTTGACGGCTTTAGTCCGTCAAGCTTCAAGCGACGATCGTCTAGCTTTGTTCATTTTGCATTCGTCATTAACGCGAGGTCATTGCCCTTGCCGAATGACTACTTTTCGGTTTCGTGATTCGCATGGAAACGCACTTGACCTGGTATGGCCAATCGGCTTTCAAGATCACTACCGGCACTGGCAAGCTATTGCTGATCGATCCATGGCTAACAAATCCGGTTTTCGCGCGCGGCAAAGAGGAGCTGGCCGCGCTTGACCATGTCGATCTTATTTTGCTTACGCACGGGCATTCCGATCACGTCGGCAACGCAGTCGAGATTGGAAAGCGCACGGGCGCGATTTTGGTTTCAAACTTCGAGCTCAATGCGGTGATGATTTCAGTGCTTGGTTATCCTGAAGCGCAGGCCCCTAACGAGACAACCGGGCATCTGGGCGGCGAACTATCGCTGCTGGATGGCGAAGTCACGGTGGCCTTTGTCCCGGCATGGCATGGTTCATCCGTTCAAAAGGAGGAAACTGCGCCGCCGGTGTATGCGGGCAATCCTACGGGGTTGATCATCGCGCTACGCGACGGTCCTACTATCTATCACACGGGCGACACAGATTTGTTCTCCGACATGGCGCTGGTGAAAAGATTTCACAAGGTCGACATCATGCTGGTTTGCATCGGCGACCATTTTACAATGGGACCCGCTCGGGCGGCGGAAGCGGTGAAGCTGGTAGCTCCGCGGACGGTGATTCCAATGCACTATGGAACCTTTCCCCTGCTGACGGGCACGCCCGAGGCATTCGAGCGCGAGCTGAAAAAGCGCAAAATGAAAGCGCAACTGCGCGTGATGAAACCCGGTGAAACGATCGCACTGGATAGCGAGTTAAAGAGTTAAAAGAGTTAAAGGTGCGGTAGAGCACAGAGACCTTTTTAAGTGTTTTAACTTTTTAACCATTCAACTCCATCTCAACGCGCCAGGTTCACACAGCCGCCGAGCCCTATGCGATCGAATAAGAAATCACCAATGCCAATCGGGGATAATGGGACCAGTTCGGCAGAGCAACTTATGCCCGAAGCTCTGTCCAATGCCGCAGCGAGGTTCGTCGATTCTTTAAAGATCAATTCGATCTCGGAAGCAGTCCGGCGCGGCCAGCAGGTGGTGATCAAGCGACGCCACGTGTACGGCGAACAATTGACTGAATTGGCCAACTTATATTTTCGGATGGCCGGTTTGCCGATCCGGTTCTGGACCAAAACGGAAAACTGGCAACGCTGGGAGGTGAAGTGTTTCAAGATGCTCAACGGCGATCGGTTTCGCGCCTCGCGCTTGCGCAGCAACGCGATTTGCATCGATCAGTTGCCGGGCGAAAGCCTCTGGGAACACTTGAATCGCCACACGCTCAGCCGACGGATGGTGGAAGCAGCCGGATTCGAATTCCGGCGAGCGCACCAGTTCTGGAGCAAAGAATTCCGGGGTCCCTGGTCTCACGGCGACGCGGGCCTGGCCAATGTGATCTATGATGGAAAGAGCAATCGGGCGCGATTGATCGATTTTGAAATTGTCCACGATAAAACTCTGCCAGCGCTATCGCGGCACGCCGATGATTTATTGATTTTTCTGCTGGACTTGGTCGCCACT
>DASTZJ010000239.1:0-2204 GCA_035764345.1 Candidatus Udaeobacter sp. | reverse complement strand
GCGGCGTCAAAAATCTTTGGCACACCGTTCCCGAAATCGTAGAGATGCAAAGCGAAGCCGGCGCAGCCGGAGTGATCCACGGCGCGCTTCAGACCGGAGCGCTCAGCACCACTTTCACGTCGTCGCAAGGTCTGCTGTTGATGATCCCGAATATGTACAAGATTGCCGGGGAGCTGACGCCGACGGTATTTCATGTGGCCGCGCGCTCGCTCGCCGCGCAGGCGCTATCGATCTTCGGCGATCACAGCGATGTGATGGCGGCACGCGCCACCGGGTGGGGAATGCTTTGTTCGGCGTCGGTGCAGGAGGCGCAAGACCTAGCCTTGATTGCACATGCAGCCACCCTCGAATCGCGCATTCCGTTTGTGCACTTCTTCGATGGATTCCGCACATCGCACGAGATCTCGAAGATCGACATTCTGCCAGATGAGGTGTTGCGGACGATGATCGACGAAGCGCGAGTAATGGAGCATCGCGCTCGCGCGCTCTCGCCGGACCATCCGGTGATTCGCGGTACCGCGCAGAATCCGGACGTCTATTTTCAGGCGCGCGAAGCGGTGAACCCGTTTTACGTCTTGTGCCCCGGGATTGTGCAACAGGGCATGGATCGTTTCGCCCAGGTCACGGGGCGGCGGTATGCTTTGTTCGAATATCACGGGGTGACCGACGCCGAGCACGTGATTGTATTGATGGGCTCAGGCTGCGAGGCCGTTCATGAGACAGTGGACTTTCTCGCCGCTCAAAATCAGAAAGTCGGTGTAGTCAAGGTGCGGTTGTACCGGCCGTTCGACGCCGTAGCGTTCGTCAAAACATTGCCCCTGACCGTGCGCAGCATCGCCGTTCTCGACCGGACGAAGGAGCCCGGTTCGGTAGGCGAGCCGCTCTATCTCGATTGCGTCAACGCGTTGTATGAGCAGGGCCGCAGCGACCTGCACGTGGTCGGCGGTCGCTACGGCTTATCATCGAAGGAATTCACGCCGGCGATGATCAAGGCGGTCTTTGACAATCTCGCGGAGGCGTCGCCGAAAAGCCATTTTACCGTCGGTATCGACGACGATCTCTCGCATACGAGTTTGCCGTTCGATCCAGAATTTTCCATCGAACTAGATGAAGTTGTGCGCGCACAGTTCTTCGGCCTCGGAGCAGACGGCACAGTGGGCGCCAACAAGGAGTCGATCAAGATCATTGGCGAAAATACGGACCATTTTACGCAAGGATACTTTGTTTACGATTCGAAGAAAGCGGGTGCGATGACTGTTTCGCATTTGCGCTTTGGGCCGCGACCGATTCGCTCAACGTACCTCGTCAGCAAGGCCAATTTCGTTGCCTGTCATCAGCCATTTCTTCTCCAGTCGTGTGACGTTCTGCGAGACCTGGCCAAGGGCGGAACATTTTTGCTGAACTCGCCCTATGATCGCGAGCGAGTTTGGGAGCACCTTCCCGAAAGCGTTCAAGCAAAGCTAATCGAAACCCAGGCGCGCTTCTTTGTCATCCACGCGAACAAAGTTGCGCGAAATTGCGGAATGGGAGGGCATATTAACACAATCATGCAGACCTGTTTCTTTGCAATTTCCGGCGTTCTGCCACCAGAGCAGGCGATCGACTCGATTAAGAATTCCATTCGCCAGACGTATGCAAAGAAAGGCGGTGGGATCGTGGAGATGAACCTGCGCGCTGTCGACGAAACGCTGGCGCATTTGTACGAAGTGACCGTTCAAGACGCGGTTGTTCCAGTCACTTCCAGCAGCAATGGAGAAATCAAGCGCGCGCCGGAATTTGTGCGCAATGTGCTGGGTGAGATCATGGCGGGTCGCGGCGACCGTGTGCCGGTAAGCGCGTTGCCTAACGACGGCACGTATCCGACCGGCACCTCACGATGGGAGAAGCGGAATCTAGCGAGCGAGATCCCGGTTTGGGACCAGGCAATCTGTATCCAGTGTGGCAAATGCGTGATGGTCTGTCCGCATGCAGTCATTCGTAGCAAAGTGTATGAGGCGGCTGTTCTCCAGGGCGCGCCTGCGTCGTTCAACTCGGCGGAGGCGCGATTACCGGAGTGGAAAGGGTTGAAATACACGCTGCAAGTGGCGGCGGAAGATTGCACCGGTTGCGGGATCTGCGTCGATGTTTGTCCGGCGCGCAACAAGTCCGAAGCCCGGTTGAAGGCGATTAACATGCAGCCGCAGCTTCCGTTACGGGACGCCGAG
>DASTZJ010000238.1:0-2775 GCA_035764345.1 Candidatus Udaeobacter sp. | reverse complement strand
ATTAAGCGCTGGCTTAAGACGATCATTGTGACTTATCTGTCGGTGGCGCTGGCAGAGGACACGTTGTTATTTTTAATGAGCTGGTTCGCGCCCGATCTTTGGTTCCGCGTCTTCCATGCGACCACGCCAGCTAGCTTCGACGTTGCCTGGTTGCGGCGTTCCGGAGGCCAATGGGCCGCATTCGCGCTGGCTCAAGGCATCACCTTGTGGCGTTGGCGCAAGGAACCGGTGTGGCTCGCGGTCACGGCCGGTGTTCGGTTTTCAGATCTGTTCACCGATCTGTCCTACATTTTAGCCGTTCCATCGCTGACCACGCTTGGCTGGATTTTACTGCTGCCGCCTCCGGTCCTGAATCTGGTCGGAGTGGTGATCATGCTTTGCGGTTATTATCAGGCGCGAAAGCCTTCAGGCGACACGCCTGCCACTACAGCGTGACTTCCTGATGATCCGCGCTTCCAGGAACTCGTCGCCTCGCCCACGCCAAACAACACAAAGCGGTAGGATTCGGTCGTGTGAGGTTAATGCTGTTCCTCCGCAGCCAGTTTCTGAAAGCGCGTGTCCTGGCGCAGCGGGTCCCAGAGCGGATTGATCCGAAGATCGCCGCAGGTTTCGCCGTTGGGCACTTCGAGCAGATGCGGCAAGGCAGAGATCGCTGAATCGATATCGCCAAGTTGGGCGTTGACGATCGCCAATGAGGTTTCTGCAAAAGGTTTAACTAAAGCGTCGTTGTCGTAATCAGAGATGGCATGGCGCGCCTGCTCCAGTGCCTTCTCTTTTTCGCCAAGGCCGGCATAAACCCAGGAGAGATAGCACGGCAGGTTTCGCGCATCGACAACAACAACAGAGTCAGGCGTTGGCTTCATCGCCCCAGCAGCGCGCGTAAAAGTAGCGCGAGCGTCGTTGTCCCTGCCGGCAAATTTCTGGCAGTAACCGAGCAGCACCAATGTGCGGGGATCGTTCGCAAATGCCGCGGGCATTTTCTGCTGAATGTAAGCAATCGCTTCGTCGAAGCGTCTCTCGTCGTAAAGCTGTATGGCTCGCGCGAAGCTAAGGCCCTCGTCCTGGGAATTCGCGGGAGCGTTCGCTAGGACCTCAGCGGCTTCGTTGAGCCGCCCCTGCGCCTGGAAGGTCAATGCCTTCCCTGCGAGTGCGCTGTCGTTCCCGGGCGAGATCTCCAGGGCGCGATCAAGGATCGTCCGCGCCTCGTCGTGACGACGGACACTCTGGAGTGTATCGGCAAGGGTAAGAAGGATGCCAACGTCGCGCGGATCCAGTTGTGCGGCCGCCTGATAATGTTTTTGCGCAACGTCAAACTGCCCGAGCCGTCGCTCCAGATGGGCCATCTGCTCAAGCACGAAAGCACTGTTCGGCAGACGCCTGAGCGCTTCTTTATACGACTCGAGCGCGCCCTGGAAATCGCGCAGAACGCGATAGCGATAGACGCCCTGCGCGAGCCATGCTTCCCCGAGCTCGGGCTGGAGCGAGATCGCTCGATCCGCGGCCTCTTTCACCGCGGCACCGCTGTTTGTCTCCAAATCAATGCCGTTGAAATAGAGCTGGCTGCGCGCGACGGCGAGGCGGGCCCATGCCAGCGCGAATTGAGGATCAAGGCGAACCGCCTCGGCATAAAGGCCAGCGACCCGCTTTGTCGTGTCTAGAGTGACTGCGTTGTCGATTGCAACCGCGCGCAAGTAAGCGTCATACGCTGTCGCATTCTGGGTGGGCTTCTCCGCGACGGCTTTTTGCTCAGCGCCGGAAAGCTTCGCATTGAGCTGGTCGGCAATGGCGCTGGCAACTTCGCCTTCCACTCCGAAGACATCGTCGAGTGTGCGATTGTAGCTTTCCGCCCATAGATGCTCGGCCGTTGCGGCGCGAATCAGCTGGACATTCACGTGCACAGCATTCGCGACTTTTTGCACACTGCCCTCGAGAAAATTCGCAACACCCAGCTGTTGGCCGACCTCGCGCAAGTTCTCGGGCGTGCTCTTGTATTTCTGCGTAGAGGTGCGCGAGATGACCTTGAGCTCGGCAATCTTGGAGAGCCTGGTAAGAATCTCGTCCTGGATGCCGTCGGTAAAATAAGCATTCGATTTATCGTCGCTGAGGTTCTGGAACGGCAGGACGGCGATGCTTTTTTCCGAGACCGGCGACGCAGGTCCGCCGCGTCCCGTTATGTGAGCGGTTCGTGGCGTCAAAAACAGAGCGATCGCGCCGAGGAGGATCAACGCACCGATCGCCATCGCCACAATCGAGTAGCGGCGGCGATTTCCGGCTGCAGCGGAAGGCATGGTTCCGGCGATCGCATTCGAGCGGAACTTCGTCGGAACAGCGGAGTTGCCGATTTCGTCGTTGTAAAGATTTACCACGTGCAGGCGTTCGCCATGTTTGCCTTCGCATTCGCCGAGATCATGCAGATACGGCTGCCACTGGTCGTACTGCTCGAGGTCTTCCGCGGCGTGCTTCGACACCAGAATGTGACCGGCGTCACCGCAATCCATAACGCGTTGAGCGATGTTGATCCCGGCGCCGGCAATATTCGCCTGTTCGTTTAAATCGGTGACTTCGTTGACCGGACCACTGTGGATGCCCATGCGAACCCGGATCTCGGGATGACCCTTTAGCGCTTTGGCAATCTCTTCAGCGCAAAGCACCGGTGCCTCCGGACTGTTGCGGAAAGCAAGCGCGCCACCGTCACCGGTCGGCAACCGCAACAGCTTTCCTTCAGCCTCAGCGGCGCGGAATTGCTCAGCCCCGCGCACGATCTCGCGCAACGTC
>DASTZJ010000237.1:0-3242 GCA_035764345.1 Candidatus Udaeobacter sp. | reverse complement strand
AGCCAAAGCCATTTTCATGTAGAAAGAAGGTGTTTTCATAAGTTTGATGGTTGTTTTTTAATGTAGGCAGAATCGCATCGATCCGTGCGGGGCAGCGTATCTAAAAAGTAACGGTATTGTTACTTTTGGGGCTTCTCGGAGTTGTAGGGCGGGCACTTCGCCTGCCAAGCCACGCTGCCCAATTCATCCGCCTAAGGCGGACGGCCGGCAAGCGATGCGCTTGCCCTAGAAGAAAACCGTAGTCATTGCGATGCCGTTTCTGTATTGGGTTCAGGCGGGGCTTCGAACCGGAACTCCTTGTGGCGAACACGACCGCCCGCTCGCTTGCGCGATGTAAGCGCCGATACCGAGATTTGCCGCCGCCAAAACCAACGTCGCAACGGCCAGCGGTACGGCTGCCTTTGGCACGGCAAATTCCGCTGTAATTGCCAGAGCAGCCAGCGCAGCGACAAGATACAAGACGTAAATCAACTTTTCACCACGACGCATGTGCTCCTCGAGCCATTTATCTCCCTCTTTATCAACCATTGCTTTCACACGATCGTACCCGGCTTCGCCGTACTGGTAAACCGGCAATGCTGAGGCAGCGCTCAGCATCAGCAGCGCAAGCGTGGTTACGCGAGCTGCTCGGGTTCTCAATAAAAGCGCAATGATCAGGCTCCGACCACTCCCACTGCGAGTCCGTAAACCGGAAGCGGGTTAAGCAAGACATGTACGTATTCAGGCTTGCTTAGGTGCGCGATCATGCTCAATGCGCGATAACTCGTGTAGCTGCTTTACAGAAATCTTTCGGAACTATGCGCCTTCACTTTGCCGACTTTAAGAACTCGACGATGGCGCGCTGTTCCTGGCCGGTAATGTTGGCGCGGAGACGCATGTGATGAACGATCACGTCCCATTGCGCGTCACTGTACATTGTGGGCGGTCGAATGTTGTGACAGCGCATACAGTTATTAGACCAAAGCTCTTCGCCGCTGAGGCCCATGTAGGAATCGCTCGACGCGGCACTGCTCGACTTGGCAGCCACCTTCCCGTTTGATTTAGGGTCGGCAAACAGGTTCCAAGTCGTGCTGGCAAGAAGTAAAACCAAAGTCGCAAGGATGCTGCGATTCAGTGTTGTAATCATGTTACTCTTTCGTCTAGAAGCCCATAGCCGTCTGAATAAGCAGAGCATTTCTATTGGGCTCGCCGTTCGGTTGGTCCCACTCGTACGCGGCTTTCACTACGGTGCTGGGACTAAGCCAAAAATCGAGACCAACGGTCCACCGAGTTTCCTCGGGATCGCCAAGTCCGCTCGGGTCGCGACTCAGATGGTCCCAGCGGAAGATCATCTCGAGATTCCTTAGAAAATCGTTATCCAACTTGGTAGGCCGATACGCGAGCTTCGCGTAACCGCCATCGCGTTTAGCAGTCAGCGGAAGCGGGCCAAACCCCAGCGAACCATCGGGGTCGTAGACCGCGTGGTCCACGTGGCTCCACGCGTACTGCGCGAACAGATTGATGCGCCCTTTCAACAGGTCGGAATCGCGAGTAACCTCCAGATCAACAGATTGAACTAAGGCTTGAACGTCAGAAAAAGTCGTCCCTTGGAAGCCCGGCTTGGAAGTCTCGAAGCCATAACCCACCTCAACTCCTGGGATAGGTAGAAAACCAACTCTACCGCCCACTGCCTTGTTATCGTTGTTATCCGTGTAGCTGTTGAAATCGAGCGTGCCAGCGGTGCGAGCATCGAAGGTATTGAGGACAGGACCGTTGGAAACATAGAAGGCGTAATTCGCGCGGGTCGGGCCGATTGGAAAGCCTCCCCGCACCTGGGCACCGACGGATATGTTTGGCAGGACACCATGGTAAATACCTATCGGGCGGTCGGGCAGTTTGTTGATCCATTGCGGCTCGAAGCGCTCGACGAAAACGTTACTCGGACTGAAGAATTCTCCGACGCCGAATGCTATATAATCGTTGAGGAGATACGAGAGCTGGGCGTTCACAAGGTTCACATTCGTCCCGCCGCCGCTTGGCTCGATCTCCAGTCGGCTATCGAATAAAAGTTTCGGAGTCAATTCCCAAAGGAAGATCGGATTGAAAGAGGCCGAAAAAGTAGACACTTCACCGTTGCGCGCCTCAAACATACCCTCTGCCCAGCCGGCAAGGAGGAATTTGGTGGTCCCTAGCAATGATGCTTCCAGTTTCGTGACCGAAGGAACGACATTCGCAGTGACTTCCTCGTGCATGTCTTCGTCGGCGTGGCTTTCGGCGTTCTCTTGCTTTGGAATGACTTCCTTATGTACGTCCGCAACGGCCTGGCCTTCAGAGCTCTCTCGCTTTGGAGCCACAGCTCTTTCTTTCCGAAGAGCATCCAGTTCTTTCTTCATTGCCAGCAACTGGGCCTTAAGCTCCTCGTATTCCTTTCTGGTGACATATCCATCTGTTGTTGTCTCCTGTGCGTGAGCCACGGGAGACGCGATTGTCAGGAGAGCTGCTTGAATTATCGCTGCCAAATAACAACGATGGATCTTCACCTTGGCTTTACCTCCTGGTCAGCGATCGAAGATAGTTGATCACGTTCCAGCGGTCGGTGGACGATAGTCGCGTGCCATAATTGGGCATTGGCTTTTTGCCGACAGTTATTTTCCAGAACAGCTCGCCGTCTGTTTCTTCTCGAATCACGGGATCGGAGAGTTTGGCGGGATGAATGCCAAGATCCGCTGCGTCAGGTCCATCACCGTTTCCTGTCTTTCCGTGACACGCCACGCAACGCTTCACATAGATTTTCTGGCCCGCTGCGAGTGAAGATTCGCTACCAGTAACTGGGTTTTTCTTTCGCGCTTCTGTTGCCGGAGCGGTCCACGTGTCTGTTGAAACGGGTTGTTGTCTGCTCACCGCGATGAGCGCTGAACCAAGCAAGGCCGCGAGAATTCCCAACAATTTCGGGTGAGAACAAAAAACCGTGACTGACCGCCGAACCGAAAGAAGGTATGGCGTTTCGGGGCGCGACGCGTGAGGAACCTGGCTCACTGCCCTACCAAGCTCCAGCCCGCGGGAAGAGTGGGGCCGAACGCGGCGCTGACGAAAACGTTGTTATTCAGGTACCAGAGCGCTGTTTGACGCGTACCAGCATTGTAAAGCACATAGTCCGGCTTTCCGTTGCCGTTAAAGTCTTTAGTAGCCACCAAAGCCCAGCCACTGGGCAGAGTCGGCCCAAAAGCGCCGCCAATAAACGTGGATCCTGATAAGTACCAAAT
>DASTZJ010000236.1:0-10167 GCA_035764345.1 Candidatus Udaeobacter sp. | reverse complement strand
TGCCAAAGTAAGCGGCCGCATCTTCCGGCCATTGGTTCGCTTCGGAGAGCAGCATGCGATTTGGAAATTTTGCGTCGATGTGGGCGCGGAGCTTGCGGAGGTATTGATGCGTCTCTGGCAGATTCTCGCAGCTCGTGTTTTCTCGTTCGTAAAGGTACGGGATAGCGTCAAGACGAAGCCCATCTACGCCCAGACCGAGCCAGAAATCGCAGACTTTCTCCAGGGCATCGTGCACCGCGGGGTTATCAAAGTTCAGGTCCGGCTGATGCGAATAAAAGCGATGCCAATAATAGGCCTTTGCGACGGGGTCCCATGCCCAGTTCGATGTTTCGAAGTCTTTAAAAATGATTCGCGAATCCTTGTATTTTTCCGGGGTTTCGCTCCACACGTAGAAGTCTCTATAGGCAAGATCGTCGCTGGAGATGCCGGCGCCAGCGGCGGCGACGGCGCGCCGCGATTTTTGAAACCACGGATTTTGATCGGAAGTATGATTGATGACCAGTTCCGTGATAACGCGCAGATTTCGCTGGTGCGCCGCATCAAGGAATGCGCGGAAATCATCCAGCGTGCCAAAGTTTGGATTGACGTCGAAGTAATCGGCAATGTCATATCCATCATCCCGCAGCGGCGACGGATAAAACGGCAGGAGCCAGATAGCCGTGATGCCGAGCTCCTGAAGGTAATCTAGTTTCTCAATCACACCGCGGAAGTCGCCCATCCCGTCGCCGTCGCTGTCGCAATACGTTTTGACGTGCATCTCGTAGATGATTGCATCTTTATACCAGAACGGATCCACGCTCGTTTGATTCTCTCCTTGTACCATGCGTTTAATCTTTGCCGCACAAAACTCGCGACGCAATCATCGGCTCATCGTTGTTCTGCGCAACCTCGCATCTTCTTCCCAGAACAGAAGCGGCCACGTTGCTGTGGCCGCTTCCACAAAATCTATGCTTTAATATCGCCTAGCCTTTGATCTTCATTACCTGGCTGGCAACACATTGCCATTGACCTCCGCGTTGCACCCAGGTGTCTGTGAAACGAAACGTGCGATCGAATGGCTTCCCATCCTTGGTCGTTCCCTTTTCGTGAGCGGTGCCGATGACAACTGCGACGCTTGGTCCGTAGCTGTGCACCGTCAGCTTTTCATTTGCAGCAGACTTGTACGTGCCTTTATCGTTTTTGATCTCAGAGATAACGCCGGACTTGCCCATCACTCTTCCATCCCAATAAACGCCATTGAAATCGCTGGCCACTAATGATTCGGCCACCGAACTATTGTGAGCCGTGTACGACGCTTCCCATCTGTTTTCGTTGTCCTTCAGCGTGGCTTCTACGCTTCCTTTTTTTGTCGAAGCAGCCGCAGCCGACGAACGCGCTTTCGCCGGAGCCGAGGGTTGGTTTGCCGGGGGCGCCGCGGGTCTTTCTTTTTTCTGAGCTGCTGGCTGCCCCGCAGGTGTCGTAGCTGCCGTTGTTTCAGGTGCAGGCGTAGGAGTTTCTCGGATGTTAGTGGATGGCTTTTCCTCAGGTGCTGGAGAGGTCGTTTCCTGTGCCAGCGCTAATGTGACCAAGCTTACGCTAGTAACGCCGATCAAGGACGTAATTAAATTCATATGGTTTGTTTGATGATTTTTGTCGACGCACAATCGATCTCCGATGTGACGACAAGCGGAGCGCAATTTTAGGTTCGATACGGTTTACATTTGCGAGCGTAGTGATGCCGCGAGTGACGAGTCAAGATATATCGCGTCGCGCGATTCAGGTCCATCGGCCAGGCTGCGCTTGGAAACCGGTGGACGAACTCATCTGCGCAGTTTAAGAGACTGAATGACGAGTCCGCACGGTCTCGGTTGATTGATTTCTGCAATTTCCCGACCTCTCATGGGACGATCCAAACTCATTTCCGCCACTCGCCGTAAACGCAAGAAGACGCTAAGCGTACCAAAATCGCGGGCACAACCATTCTCTGTTGCCCCACAACTTGAACCTGGGGCCCCGAGCGACCTGGAATTGATGAGGGCGATCCAGGCCGAGGATCCCGATGCGCTTTCTCAGCTCTACGATCGATATAACGGTATTTTGAAGGCGCTTATTTTGAGGGTGATTCACAACGAAGCTGAGGCTGACGATCTCTTGCAAGAGATATTTATGGAGATTTGGAACCAGGCGAAGAACTTCTCTTCGCAAAAGGGCAAACCGCTCGGCTGGATGGTGACGTTGGCCCGGCGGCGGGCGATTGACGGTCTGCGAAAGAAGCAGGCTTATGCACGCGCGGAGGAACGCCTGCAAAATGAAACCGAACAGCAGCCTGATGCTTGGGTACATAATGCCACCGAAGAAGAAATCGTGCTCAGTGACACGCGTGCGCTTATACGCAAGGTGATCGCTGGGCTTCCACCAGCCCAACAGCAAGCGATCGACCTTGCATTTTTCCGAGGGATGAGCCAGCGCGAAATCGCCGCAAAAACGAATACACCCTTAGGCACGGTAAAGACCAGGCTTGAACTTGGACTTAAAAAAATCTATGACGGCCTCAAGGAGTTAAGAGGTGAACTTTAAGGAATTCCAGAACCAATCGCGGCTCTACGTCATTGGTGCGTTGGAGTCCGAAGAGTTGGAGGAATTCGAAAAGGCGCGAAAAAAATTCGGGAAAAAGGCCGAAGACTACATCGGCGAATGTTACGGGTTACACGAAGCATTTGCGCTGAGTCTCCGGCCGGCAAAAGCCTCAACGGCAATTAAAGAACGCCTCATGGGCATGGTGCGTGCGCGGAAAGAGGCATAGGTTGCGCCACCTGCTCTTCTCAAGCACCCACGTCGCGCAGGATAAATTCCTGGAGAAAGCCGTAGAAGTTTATCTGGAACAGGCTCAGGTCCCGGCGCGATCCGATGGGTGAGCGAAAATGGTCGCTTAATTCGCTTTCGGTGAAGTTATTTTTTGCGGCGATGACCAGGCGGGCCTGATTAAGCGCACTCAGCCAAGCGTCGGCATGTTTGGCGGGAATGCGGAGGGTACGATTCGCGAGACTTTTTTCGTTGCGGTTTAGTTGCTCCAAATCGGCTGCCACGGTTTCGGTGGCGCTCTGAAAAAGTCGCCGCAGTTCAGGTTCGACGTAAGCCTTCCACTCCGCGCAAAGCTCCGTTTCTTTTCTGTTCGCTGGGGAACTGAAGAGACGTTGCTCGGCAGCTGGTACCCCGTCTGGGCTGGCGCTTGCAGGAATCTGCCGAAGGAGCTCGGCAAGAAACGGGTCCAGCTCGGAGATCTCGATATGGTCGTTGTGCCGGGAAATTTCCATATCAACTGATCTTTTCCAGTGTGGCAAGCAGCAGATAGCCGTGTAACTGCTGCACATAAAGCTCCGCAGGCTCCCGCATACCGGCCCACAACACCGAACGTCCCTTGTGATGCACTTCCAGCATATGTCTTTCTGCTTTCTCGCGTGGATATCCAAAAACCCGTTGGAAAACCATGGTCACGTAGCTCATCAAATTTACGGGATCGTTGTGGACCACTACTTGCCAGGGAAGATCGAGATCTTCTTCCGAACGCGTTTCCTTGGTAGGCTCCGCCGTCGTTACAGAGCCAGTCTGTTCCAAAATAAGAGTCGTTCCCTCTGTTTCTTTGCTCTGCGCCCGGCATCCGATGCCCCGCCGTGGCTCGCGACTCATGGTGGAAACGCTAACATACGACGCTGCCAGTTCAAACAAGCTGTGACGTGCAGTAGGCGGTATCGGTGATGCCGATTCCAGGATTATTCGTTCTGCCGGGATCATCGATCACGGCTACAGCTGCGAAGAATTTTTTCCTGGTTCCTATTCATTTTCCGCGCGCCAGCCTGCGTTCGATCGTCAAACCCGTGCAAATGTAAAAGCCCATGGGCAATATACAGACGAAGCTCGTTTACGAGCGAGTTCCCAAATGCGCGGGCATGCCTTTTTCCTGTCTCGACGCTGATAAAGATTTCGCCGTGTTGAAAAGTTAGCACGTCGGTCGGACCCGTTTGATGCATAAATTTTCGATGTAACGAGGCCATCCGCCGATCCGAAATGAGCCAGACGAAAACCTCATGCAATTTCCTCAAGTCCGTGTCCTTCTGGCTGTGTAATTGCAGACATCTTCGCATCGCTTTTGCAGCGAAATTTTGGAGCTCGACAATGTTGATGGGGATTTGCCGCTGACGATTGCGCACGTTGATGTGCGGAGGAGTTCTTCGCATTTAGCGATTTAATGATTCAGTGATTTAGCGATTGCGTTTTGCCGTGGCCAGCGATGCGGCAAAGATCTTCAACAACTCCTCATATTCGCTCATCAACGCTTTGACCATTTGATCGTCACCAATTCGGAATCGATTAACAGCTCCAACCAAAAGAGCGTTTCATCTGCTTCTTCGCCCACAACGCTGATCTTCGAAACGAAGTCCGCGGCGGATCGCGCTCGGCAAGCGGCTCTATAATTCGCAGCCAAAGAAGTTCCCGATCGAAGAAATTGGCTGCCTATTACGCGCGTGGCTTCGTCCTAAAGGGAGTCTTGCGACCGCCTTGATAATCCGGACCGCAAATTTCTTTGTTCTATCCTGCAATTGCTTGGCTTGATCGAGCGTATTCATAACCCAATCGTTAAATCACTAAATCACTAAATCGTTAAGCGTTTTCAGGCCGGCGGCCTCTGCTCGGATTGAAAATTGCGGGTGATTAATCGTGCACCTTTATCGAACGTAAAATACGCCCAGGCCCATTGAAAAAGGACGAGCAGGCGGTTTCGAAAACCGACCAGGAAAATGATGTGCACAAACAGCCACGCCAGCCACGCAGGAAGACCGCTCAAGTGCATGAATCTTAGATCGGCAACCGCTTTGTTCCGCCCAATTGTCGCAATGCTTCCCTTGTCCCAATAATGGAAGCGCCGAGGTTTGCGCCCTTTAATCATCGCAAGAATATTGCGCGCGGCGTGACGGCCTTGTTGGATCGCCACTGGCGAGACTCCCGGCAACGGCTCTCCGGTTTGATGCGAAAAATTCGCCAGATCACCGATCACCTGGACGTCAAGATGGTCTGGGATGGTAAGATCATCATTTACAACGGTGCGGCCAACCCGGTCCACCGGCGCCCCAAGTGTTTTCCCAACGAACGAAGCATTGTTGCCGGCCGCCCAGATTTTGACATGGCAGGGTATGAATTCGTCGCCAAGTTGCACTCCAGCCTCATTAAGATTCGTTGCCCGCAGGCCTGTGCGCACGTCTACGCCGAGATCTACGAGCTGTTTTTGAGCGCTTTGCGATAAGTCTTCGGGAAAGGCAGCCAGCAAGCGCGACTCCCCTTCAATGAGAATAACGCGTGCCCGCGATGGATCGATGTGGCGAAAATCTTTCGCTAGTGTATAACGAGAAATTTCTGCGATCGCGCCGGCCATTTCCACACCGGTCGGTCCGCCACCGATGATAACAAACGTCATGGCCGCCTTGCGCGCCGCTTCATCGTTGGTTTTCTCCGCGTATTCGAATGCCATGAGAATCCGGCGCCGGAGCTCAATCGCATCTTCAAGGCTCTTCAATCCCGGCGCCAGTTTTTCCCAGTCATTATGTCCGAAGTAGGAATGTCGGGCGCCAGTCGCGAGAATGAGGTAATCGTAGTCGAATTCCAGGTCGGTTGTTTTCACTTTTTTGGCAGCTACGTCCACGGACTCCACTTCGGCGAGGATTACCTCTACGTTCTTGGATTTGCTCAACACGGAGCGCACTGGAGCCGCAATGTCTGCCGGTGAGAGCGCGGCGGTGGCGACCTGGTAAAGCAAGGGCTGAAAAAGATGATAATTTGTGCGGTCGATCACTGTGATCAGCACATTCTTGCGAGCAAGTTTCTTCGTTGCCTCAAGCCCACCAAATCCAGCACCAACAATGATGACGCGTGGTTTCTGGTTCAGCGATTCCATATCACGTGGCTTTCCAGCGGACGTTCAACTTCGAAACGATCGCGGGCAAGCACTCTCGTACAACGCTGAACATTCAAGCAAAGCAGTCGGCGGACAACAAAAGACAGTTGTTAAAACCGCGCCTCCTATTATGTTTCTCGCCTTATGCCAAAGCCGATCGCTCGCAGTAAGACCCGTAAGTCCGTGGCAAAGCGCTTCAAGATCACGGCGCGTGGTAAAGTGTTGCGGGCCCACTCCTCTCGACGCCACTTGCTGTCAGTAAAAAGTGCAAAGCGCAAGCGCCATTTAAGTAAAGCGGCGCGCGTGGACGATACGGACGTTGCCCGCGTCAAGGCAAACCTGCCATTCGGTTAAGAGTGCCGCGCTTTGCCACTTACCGTTAGGCTCAAGAACCACAGTTTAACTAGTATCGGCGTGCGCCCACTGGCGAAACCGCTTCTTCGCTCCGGGTCGTTGTTGCCGTTGTGCGTGTCGCGGTGACGCCGTACCACTGACGTGCCGCTTCCAACGAGTCGGGTCCTGGCTCGGGGCTATAAAGATCGCGCCGGTTAACGAGTGTTGTACAGGAGTTCACAGCAGCAAAAAGAAAAACCAGCAAAAGCGACGCGAACCACTTCACGGCGTCGATGCAAACAGAAGCATAACATCTTGTCAATGTCTCCGCTGTTCCACGAAGGCATTCCGGCTTGCATCACGCCAGTGTTGGAGGAAAATTTGATCTCCGTCAGGGGCTATGGATTGAGGACTTACGAATCCCGCCAGGGCAGGAATGCAGCAACGGTAGTCTGATCCTCCTTGCCGTAGTTCTCTGGCGGACTTTTTGCGATAGGGCGCGACCGCCGGCGCGTCGTAAACGGTTGAATCATGAAGCTGCTAAAGACTAAAACGGCACGCTTTTCGCAAGTTATTGAAAAGTGTGGCAAGCCGCAGGTTTACACTCTTTGGCAAAAACCATCTACTGATCGTCACCTTCAGGCGCAGCTAAAGAATAATCGAATCATGACGATCCTGAAGACCGAAAGCGGGACAGGTTTTGGAATTGCTGGTTTCAAAGAGAGGAGGGGCGCCACTTATCTCGTTTTCCCCAAATCCTTGAAACAGTTTGCTGACAGGCGAGTCATTGGGATCGACTGGGCCCTTATCAGTGAATAGCAATCGAGAAACTCGACGGCTTTAAGCCGTTAGGACTGCGTTTATCACCTTGGTAGGGACAGCGCGCTGCGCTGTCCGGACGCGGCGTCCCTACTATATTTTATCCAGGCGGCCAGGCGAGCGCACGTTTGCCAAGAAGATGCACATGCAAATGAGGCACGCTCTCGCCCGCATCGGGGCCGCAGTTGATAACGACGCGATAGCCGCTGGCTAACTCCAGTTTCTTCGCCAGATCGCGTGCCACCAAAAGCAGTTTACCCAACAGCGCGCGGTCGTCGTCCTTCGCATCTGCGAGGCGCGGAACTACCTTCTTTGGCACTATCAGCACATGCACGGGGGCTTGCGGATTAACGTCGTGAAAAGCGACTGCGTCGTCATCTTCCCAGATAATTTTTGCCGGAATTTGGCGCGCGATGATTTTTTCGAAAATGGTCATGGCGTGAAGTGATTGGTCACCTAGAGAAGTCGGGTAAATCTGCGCATTCTGGCCGTAATTCAACTGCGAAACGCTATAGATTCGAACCAATTCGACGCCCGCCGATGAACCCTCCTTTAGCGCAGCGAACAATCGAGCCTCGCAACTGTGGGATCCATTGCAGACGTTAGTCTTTCGCGTACGAAGCAGACAATTTCCTCGCGCAACGCGTCGCAAGCGCGCGTCCAGGTTTTCACTCCGCGAAGATGCTTCACGCAAGGTTGCAGCGAGCAAAGCTGGAGATTATCGGCGCCGATTTCAATCAGGCTGTTAATTCGCTTTTCCAAAAGATCAAAGAATGCGAGCTCGTAACCCGCGCCGGCATGAAGAGCGATATCGAGTAACGAGATGGAAATGGGCGGCGGCGCCGGCGTGAAAAAGGGCACAATCTCCTTGTAACCGATCGCTTTCAGAACGTACCGCACCGTCTGTGACAACTGACTGAACGCGACCACGCTTTCGTCGTTTCGCAGGTGCAGGTAAAAGGCGATGCTTTCTGTCACGTGATCGGTCAGCCACCAACTGGGGTAGCCAGCTTCGTCGGCTGCACGCCTGATCGCCGCGTGCAGCCAATCGCGATTGAACTCGAACAGTTGTCCCGAATCTGTGCGGAGATATGGAAATTCTTCTTTAAACGCGACCATGATTCTTACTCATTGGAATGTTGTGTGATCCGGGCGTCGGCTTCTGCCCGGTCTCAGGCGGGAATAATTCCCGCTGGAGTGCATTCGGTTTTACGCGACGCCCAAGGGTATGAATGGCGTCCACAAATTGATCGACGTCCTGAAACTGCTGGTACACTGAGGCGTAGCGCAGATAGGCCACTTCATCGAGCCCACGCAGTTTTTCGAGCACTTTGGCGCCAATTAGGGACGAGGAAACTTCACGACCGCTCGTCTCAAGCTCGTGCACAATTTCATCCACGGTGTCTTCCAAGGTGAGAAGACTGGTGGAACGTTTTTCGAAAGCTTTCGCGATGCTGGCGGCCAGTTTGCGCCGATCGAATGGTTCATGGGTTCTGTTACGTTTCACCACGCGCAGATCGGAGCGCTCGATTTCTTCGTACGTAGTAAAACGATACTTGCATTTCAGACATTCACGGCGACGACGGATACTCGAGCTATCCCGCGACTGACGGGAATCGATGACCTTGTCATCACGAGACCCGCACTTGGGGCAACGCATAGTATGGAAATTCCAATTACCATACTATTGGTTGTGGTGTCAACGCTTCTTTGATTGTTTGCACGAGTTAGCGGGGTCCCGTGGGAAAAAGCAATGCGACGGACGCATCCCATTCCAAGGCACTGCGTGCGAAATCCAATAAAAGATCTGTTCGGTTTCGCGAAAGCTTTGGGAGTGCGCATGCGTCCTCGCGTTGCTTTTCATTGAGTTGGCGCAAGGACGCCCGGCATTGACGCAACGCACGACCGACGATACACGCTTGCAAATGCAAAACCGCGCGCCGCGCAGCGCTCACTACGGCCCGTGGTTGGTTGGCCTCGGGGCCGCACTCTGGGGGACAGAGAGCGCGTGGCGCATTCCACTTAACGAGCTGTTCGATGCCAAGGTGATCGTTTTTTGGGAACACGTGCTCATTCTGATCATGTTCCTGCCGATTCTGATTTCGCGTTTATCCGAGATTCCAAAAGTCCGTGTGCGCACGTGGGGTTATCTTCTTTTTTCAGGCTTCGCCGGCTCGGCAGTCGGCACGATCTTTTTCACGCTGGCACTAAAGTACGGGAATCCGACCGTGGTCAATGTCGTTCTGAATATCCAGCCTGTTATTTCAACCATTGGTGCATTCTTGCTTTTTGGTGACCGGCTTGCCCACCGCTTCTTCATTTACGCTGGCATCGCAATCGTTGCCGGCATCTTAGTTTCTGTCACGCACCCAACCATGATCGGTGTCTCCTTTGAACGCGCCGGCCTGAATCTTGGCTCGGGGTACGCACTGATCTGTGCGCTTTTCTGGGGACTATCAACAGTCGCTGGCCGCGGAGTGATGATCGGTATGTCGCTTCGACTTGCATCAAGCATGCGCATCGTCATCGGTCTCGTGTGTATGACGCTGATTCTTCTAGCCTACGGCAAACTTCACGGCGCAGCGCTTTGGCCGGCGGCGGCGCAAGCACACGCTGTTAGGGCAATCGCCTTGCTGTTGTTTCTGGCGTCAATCTCAGGCGGAATTCCGCTATTGATCTATTTTCAAGGGTTGCATCTTACCCGCGCATCAACAGCCGGCTATTTTGAAATGATGCAAACACTCGCTGCGGTGTGCATCACATGGGGACTCTTTCACGCGACGCTTCACGCGCACCAAGTGATCGCAGCGTTCGTGCTGATTGCCGCAGTGGCAATGGTGCATCATGTCCAACAAGTTGAACTGCAGGTCAGCGGGACAAGCAACGCGGCGTCGCGAACCGACCCTAACTAGTGCCTAAAAGCGTCCTCTGCCTCGAGACGCGCCTGGAACGTTCGCCTACTTGGATTCTTTCGCTGGCGCGGTTTTCTCAGGAAACTCGAAACCGACTTTCCCGTCTTCCAATTTCAAGTAGGCGGAAAACGGGCGTCCTCTTTTCGAGATGAAACCCTCGAGGAGATCGGTTTTCCG
>DASTZJ010000235.1:0-11207 GCA_035764345.1 Candidatus Udaeobacter sp. | reverse complement strand
TGGGTGGATCGCGTTGTCCTCAACGCGATAGGGTGAAGCGCGGCGAAGCCAGATTGTTTCCTAACATCGTCTTCGCCGCCTTCTTTAGCGCCAAAGACGCTGCGTCATCTCAAGCCTCGGGCACCGTCCCAGGAATCCGATTATCGTCGCATAAGCACGCGCGGAAAGCGCGAGTCAATGTGCCAGATCACCGATCCCGCCTACAGCTTATGCAAACGCGCGAATACTCGAGTAAATTATTCCTCCGAGCATTGCTCCTATAGCTACCAAAGCGACATCGCGCTTCAGAAAGGCGATCAAAAGAAAAGCAGTCAGCGCGATTGCGACAGTGGGCCAGTCAACAAGTGCTTCGGGAACTAGATCGAGAGATACTACCGCGATCACGCCAACTACCGCAGCACTGACGCCCGCGAGGAATGCCTGGATCATGCGATTCTCCCGAACTTTTTCGACATAATGCACACCGACAATCACGAAAATAAACGACGGCGAAAACACGAAGAACGTGGCTAAGACTGCCCCAATAACTCCGCTGGCGAGATAACCCACGAACGTCGCGAACAACATGAACGGACCGGGTGTTGCCACGCTCAACGCCACGCCATCCAGCAGCTGGCCATCGGACAACCAGTGATATTGCGCAACTGCGCCCCGCTGCACGAAAACCAACGATGCATATGCGCCGCCAAAACTGAGCAGCCCTGTCTTGAGAAAGAGCCATGCAATTTGAAACAATCGCGACTCGGCAAACGGAATGGCGAGACCAATCCCACCAATTGCAACCGGCAACGTCGGCGCAGCTCTTCTCAAAAGTGGCCAGCCTTGATCGACAATCAGATTCAAGACGCCTGCTATCAACAGAATCAGCAAGAAGTTGATTCCTACGAATCGCATTCCGGCAAATGCGCCCACAAGCAGGATCGCCAGGAAAAAATTCCGAATTGCGGCGCGCCCGAGTTTGATAATGCCGGCGGCGATAATACCGAGAACGGCAGGCTTGAGAACATAGAGTGCGTTGTTAACCTGAGGCAACCTGCCGTACTTAACGTAAAGCCAACTCAGAACGATCATCACGATCGCGCCTGGCAGGATGAATGTGAGACCAGCGAGGATGCCGCCCCATAGTTTCCTTTTGAGATAACCAACATATATGGCCAGCTGCAGCGCCTCAGGACCAGGCAGCATGTGGCAGAAAGCCATGATCTTGACGAACCGATCCTTGGACAGCCACCGGCGCTTTTCCACCATATGATTGAACATCATCGTGATCTGCGCGACCGGCCCGCCGATGTTGACGAAGCCGAGAAAGAAAAAATAGAGAAATACCTCGCGCCATGCAGGTATCTTGTCGCCCCCGTCCCCCTGTTCAATTTGCTTCACCTCATCCATTTCAAGGTCCTATCCCGTTCGATTCTACCTCCGGTCCCGATGCGGAACTCATGCCAGGATAACAGCCCAGAGAAGCGCAACTTCGAGCATCTACTTTCGCACAGTGGATCATCATGCTGAGTCAAGGTAACGAATACGGCGCACCAGGCGCTCCTGAAGTTTTCTTCAGAATCTCCATCCTTGGCGGGATAACGCGGCAACTTTACTGTGTCCGGAGTGAGAGCGTTGCTGATAGAGGATGACGCCAAAACTGCCCGCGCGCTCGCGAGCGGTCTGAGGGGCGAAGGCTTTGAGCCTGTGACGGCGAAGACTGGAGAAGAGGGGTTTTTCCTGCTTAGCCGCGAAAGTTTTGACGTGGTCATACTCGATTGGATGCTGCCGGCCCGCGATGGGATCGAGGTGCTGAGGACGCTTCGTGCCGGGGGTTCGAAGACCCCCGTGCTGTTGCTCACCGCTCGCGACGCGATCGAGGATCGCGTGCTGGGCCTGAACGCCGGAGCAGATGATTATTTGGTAAAACCATTCGCCTTCGCCGAGCTGCTCGCGCGGGTTCGTGCTCTACTGCGGCGGGTCGATTCCGGAAGCGCGCTGCGGCAGCAAATCGGTGACCTTACGCTCAATATGCAGACGCGTCGGGTCGCGCGTGGGGCACGGGAAATTGCCCTGACACCGCGGGAATTCGATTTGCTCACATTTCTTGCCCAGCACCATGACCAAACGGTCACGCGGCAGATGATCGCACGTGAAGTGTGGCGCGAACCGAACCGGGCCACGCCTCTCGACAATGTGATCGATGTCCACCTTGCGCATTTGCGTCGCAAGGTGGACGAGGGCGAGACTGTGAAGCTTATCGAGACCGTGCGCGGCGTTGGGTTCGTTTTACGCGCGGAGGCGGACGCGTGAAAAGCTGGTGGCTACAGCGTTCGGTTCGCTTGCGTCTGGCATTGTGGTATGCGGCGGCGACGGCGCTGGTCCTGATCGCGTTCGCGTGGTTTGTGTATGAGGTAATCGAGCACCGGCTCGCAGCCGAGATCGATCGGCAGCTACGGATCGACTTCGATCTAGTTGAGGCCCAACTCAGCATCGACAACGAAGAACACGTGCAGTGGAGTGTGCGCGGATCTCATGGCGATGAAGGATTCGCCCGAATGTCGGCGTGGTTCGAAGTCTGGTCGGAGAACAAAGAGTTGCTCCTGCGCCATTGGCCAGTTCCGGAAGCGAACATCAAGGATGCGCCGCCTGCGCCGTATGGTTCGACGCTGAAATTCGCGACGGTCGAGCTGGAACGTGGGCTGTTCGTGCGCATGATGGAACGACCCGGACGAGTGCAGGGCCAGAGCGTGATCATCCGTGTCTTTCGTGACGAAACAGAAATGCGTCGCACGCTTCGCGAAATCGTCGAGGTGTCTCTGCTCGGTTTTCCGCTGGCTGGAGCGCTCGCGGCGATTGGCGGCTATCTCGTCGCGACGCGCTCGTTGGCACCGCTCGATGCAATGGCGCGGCAGGCGCGCCGGATTACATCGGAGTCGCTCTCGAAACGTTTGCCGAATCTCAACCCGAACGATGAACTCGGCCGTCTTGCCACGGTGTTCAACGAGACACTCACGCGGCTCGAAGCGTCATTCGCCGAATTGCAGCGCTTTACCTCCGATGCCTCCCACGAGTTGCGTTCGCCGCTCACTGCGTTGCGCGCGGTCGGCGAAGTGGCACTGCGCGATGGAGACGATCCCGCGATACTCCGCGAAACAATCGGCAGCATGCTCGAGGAAGCGCAACGCCTTACCGATCTCGTTGATTCATTGCTGACGCTCGCTCGCATGGATGCCACAAAGGCAGATGCCATGCGCGAGGAAGTGAACATTGCCGCGCTGCTCGAGGAAATCCGCGATCAGTTCGAAGTGCTCACTGCCGAAAAAAGGCAAACATTTGCCGTTATCAGCGATCACAATGTCGTGGTGCAAACAGATCGTACGTTGTTGCGCCTGGCCCTCGTGAATCTTGTGCACAACGCGATTCAGTATAGCCCCTCTAGCTCGAAGATCACACTCGCGGCGACGCGGCGTCCGGGCGGAGTCGACATCTCGGTAAGCGATAGCGGTCATGGCATTGCGCCGGAGTATCACGAGAAAATCTTCGAGCCTTTTTTCCGTGTCGACAAAGCGCGATCGCGTTCGGGAGTCGGCGGTGTCGGCCTGGGTCTCGCCATTGCCAAGAGGGCTATCGAGCGGAATGGCGGGCGAATTATTGTCGAGAGCGACGTCAATCGCGGCAGCGTGTTTCGGATCGAACTTACATCATCGAATCAGCTTGCAAGCAGTCCGGCGACAACCTGAAGAAAACTTCAGGATTTCTTAAGTGCCGCAGCGGCGGGATCACTTGTCTATTGAAACGTGCATCCAATTCGTTTGCTCTACTTCGCGCTTGTGACATCGAACTGTGTTCTTGCAGCGGAAAGCCGTGAGACCTTCGATCGATCAACTCAGCTGCCGCAGGGCTGGCAGAGTGGCATCACGGGACAAGGCAGCGCGAAGTGGGAAGTAGTCCCGGAGCAGTCCGCGCCGAGCAAACCAAACGTATTGCGCCAGTCTGGTGAAGCGACGTTCGCCTGGGCCGCGAAGATGGATGCCCCGATTAAGGACGGCTTTGTCGAGGTGAAGATTAATCCGATTGCCGGCCACGAAGACCAGGCTGGCGGGATCATCTGGCGGGTAAAGGACGCAAACAACTATTACATCGTCCGCGCGAACGCACTGGAAGGCAACGTGGTGCTTTACAAAACGGTGGAGGGCAAACGCTCTTCGCTTCCCGTGAAGGGCCGAATGTTTGGCTACGGAGTCGACACAAAGGTTCCGAGCCGCAAGTGGAGCACGTTGCGCGTCGAGTTTTCCGGCAAACTCTTCACCGTGTTTTTCAACGGCGAAAGACTGTTCGAAGTCGAGGATGAGACGTTTAAGGACGCCGGTGGTATCGGCGTTTGGACAAAGGCAGACAGCGTCACTCTTTTTGATGATTTCATTTTCGGAGCCAAGCAATGAACTTAAGACTGCGCGACCTTTCACAATTTCGCTGCCGAATCCGTATTCGAGTGAATGCGGCTCTTCGCGCGAACAGAAAAGCCGAGGCGTCCAAGCGCCTCTCAACCAATAAAAAATAGAACATATGAAAAAGATAGTCGCAGCAATATCAATCGCCATAATCGCCGGTCTGGCTTGCCCGGCGCTCTTCTCCGCCGAGGAAGAAAACGAACAGTTGGTCAAGATGTCCGATCTGCCCGCCGCGGTGCAGACGACAATCAAAGACAAAGCTGGTACCAACGAAATCGTGAAGATCGAGAAGAAGACGGAGGAAGGCAAAACCATCTACGAAGCCGTGGTAAACAAAAACGGCAAGGAGTGGAGCATCGAAGTCGATGCCAACGGCAAATTCCTGAAGCAGTACGAAGAGAGCAAAGAAAAGGAAGAGAAGGGCGAGAAATACTAAGCGAGAGATGGCTATCGCTGCTGGTTTTTCGCCGGCAGCGATATGCTCCCTCACAACACGATCATGAAACAAATTGTTACAATATCGTTAGTCTTAATCGCCTTGGCTTACGCGTCTTTAGCGGCCGAGCTCAATACGGCGCGTATCGACGAGCTGACCGGCCTAAAAGGTAAGTTCAACGAGAAGGAAGGCGTTTATAAAGTCACTTTCCCGCGCAACGACGTGAAGGTCGTTGTCGATGGATGGACGATGCCACCGTTCATGGGTCTCGGTACCTGGGCGGCATTTACAAAAGGGGCGCACACCGAAGCGATGGTGATGGGCGACACCGTTCTCTTTGAAGACGAAGTGAACTCCGCGATGTCAGCTGCGCTCGACAACGGACTCAACGTAACGGCGCTTCATAACCATTTCTTTTTCGATCGGCCCAAAGTTTATTTCATGCACATCGAAGGCGAAGGCACAGCTGACAAATTGGCAAGCGCTGTGAGGAAAGTTTATGACATCATCAAACAAACTCGCGCAGCCAACCCACAGCCAAAGGATTCTTTCGGCGATAAACCGTTACCGGAAAAAAATTCGATCAATGCGGCGTCGCTTAACGAGATATTCGGAACCCAAAGCGAATCGAAAGATGGAATGGTAAAATTCACGTTCGGTCGTCCTGCAAAAATGCACGGCGTCACGATCGGCAACAACATGGGCGTTAACACATGGGCGGCGTTCGCCGGCAGTGACGACAATGCAGTTGTCGATGGGGATTTCGCAGTCACGGAAGATCAACTGCAACCGGTTTTGAGATCGCTGCTCAAGGACAAGATCAACATTGTCGCAATTCACCAACATATGACGCATGAAGAGCCGCGGATCATGTTTTTCCACTATTGGGGCAGAGGCGCGGCTAAAGACCTGGCACAGGCTGTCAAAGGCGGATTTTTAGTTGGTGGACTTCTTGGGGTCAGCTCACCATTGCAAGAGTGAGCGCGCCTTTGTCCAGCAAAACGGCATGAAACTACCCCATAAAGTGTTGCTTATCAGCAACTCGACCGTTCACGGCCGCGGTTATCTCGATCACGTCGAATCCGAGATCAAGAGCTTCTTCGGTAGCGCGCGACGCGTACTATTTTTTCCCTTCGCTCTGCATGATCAGGACACTTACACCGCTACTACCAGGACTCGGTTTGGTGCGATGGGTTACTCTATCGAATCCGCGCACGAAGCAGCTGTTCCGCAGAAAGCTGTCGAGGAAACCGACGCGATTTTTATCGGTGGAGGCAACACCTTTCGACTGCTCAAGGCTCTTGAAGATCTCGATCTCATTGAGGCTATTCGCCGGAAAGTAAGGAGCGGAGCGCCTTACATCGGTAGCAGCGCTGGCTCCAATGTCGCCGGACCGACGATCAAAACGACGAAAGACATGCCAATCGTTGAGCCGCGCTCGTTTGATTCCCTAAATCTGGTGCCATTTCAGATCAGTCCTCACTATCTCGACCCCGACCCGAATTCCACTCACATGGGAGAAACGCAGGAAGAACGAATTCTGCAATTTCTCGAGGAAAACAACACGCCGGTACTGGGCATTCGCGAAGGAGCATGGTTGTTGTGCAACAACGGTGCAGTCACACTGAAAGGCCAAACGGGAGCGAGAATCTTCCGTCGCGGCCAGAATCCAGTCGAACTGACGCCCGGCACCGAAATTTCCAAGTTAGTCGAAGAACCGAATGCAATTTGAAGGTACGCTTTTGCTGCGTCGCAGCGATATTGAAGGCCTGCTCAGTTTGCGCGACTGCATCGACGCCGTAGACGAAATCTTTCGTCTGCAAGGCGAGGGGAGGATTCCGGCGCCAGGAATTCTTGGAGTAAAGGCCCCGGGTGGCGGACTCCATGTTAAAGCCGGGCTGCTGGCGCGCGAAAGGAACTATCTTGTTGCGAAACTCAACGCCAATTTCCCAGGCAACAACGCGCACTTCGGTTTGCCGACTATTCAAGGCATGATTGCCGTGTTCGATGCTGAAAACGGTGTCCCTCTCGCGATTCTCGATTCAATCGACATTACAATTAAACGAACTGCCGCCGCCTCCGCAGTCGCAGCAAAATATCTCGCTCGAAAGGAGTCATCTGTTGCAACGATTTGTGGCTGCGGACGGCAGGGTCGGACACAACTTCGTGCCGTTCTTCTGGTTTTACCTCTGACGAAAGTCTATGCGTTCGATGTAAATGAACGTGCAGCGATTGATTTCAGAAACGAACTTTCGCCCGAGCTAAAGGTCGACATCGAACTTGTTCACGATCTGGCAAGTGCAATTCGGACGAGCGACGTTTGTATAACATGTACGACTGCGAATGAATCCTTCGTATGCAAAGAAGATGTGAGGCCCGGCACTTTTATCGCAGCGGTAGGTGCGGACGATGAACACAAACAGGAAATCGATTCAGCCCTGGTCGCCTCGGCCAAAGTCGTTGCCGACAGCCTGGAGCAATCTTGCGCGATCGGCGACGCGCACCACGCGATCGCTCACGGCCTCATGCGAAGAGAAGATGTGTACGCGGAGCTATGCGAAATCGTGGCCGGTCAAAAAATCGGCCGCGTCGCCGACGATGAAATCATAGTTTTCGACAGCACCGGCGTCGCGATTGAGGACGCTGTAGCCGCGGCTGCCGTTTATGAAAGAGCGCTCGCGAACGGGATCGGCACCGATTTCGACTTTGCGGCCTGAGGTTATGAAATGGATTACAACGCGATTGTCGATGGAGATTTCGCAATCACTTGAAAATCAACCACAACCTGTTCTGAAAGCGTTGTTCAAGGGAAAGATCAAACATTGTCGTTATCCATCAGCACATGACGTACGAGCAACCGCGCATCATGTTTTTCCATTACTGGCGCCGCGGTTCGGCCAAAAATCTAGCGCAAGCCGTCAAAGGCGGGCTTTTGGTTGGTGGATTGCTCGAGGTCAGTTCGCCGTTACAAAATTGAGCGCATCCTTCACCTGGAAGACAGCTTGCGTTGCCGCCACGCTGTGTTGTGTTGGTATCGCTAAGATTGCTGCGCAAAGCACGGCACCGCTTAGATTAACAAAGACAATTGCGCTGTCCGGTGTAGAAGGGCGGATCGACCACTTAGCATTTGATGCCGCAGGCGAGAGATTATTTGTCTGCGCACTTGGTAACAATTCGGTCGAAGTTATCGATCTGCGCAAAGCGGAACGAATCCATTCGATCACCGGCCTCGGCGCACCGCAAGGAATCGCTTACATCCCCGAACTCGATCGTCTTTTTATTGCGAATGACAAAGGCGGAATTTGCAAAATCTACGACGCAAAATCATACCAGAATGTTGGTCAAATAGACTTCAAAGATGATGCCGACAACGTCCGCTATGACGATTCATCGAAGCGCCTTTATGTCGGCTTCGGAAGCGGAGGAATCGGAGTCATCAGCGCGGCAGAGAGCAAAACTGTTGGGTCGATAAAACTGTCGGCTCATCCCGAAGCTTTCGAGTTGGAGAAACGGGGGAAACGAATTTTTGTAAATGTTCCCAATGCCAGGCATGTAGCGCTAATTGATCGCGACAAGGGCGAAGTCATTAAAACATGGAAAACAGATCTAGCGTTTGGAAATTTCCCAATGGCACTTGATGAAGCGAATCATCGATTATTCGTCGGGTGCCGTCTTCCATCAAAGCTTGTCGTGCTTAACACGGAATCAGGTGACGTTGTTGCAACGATCAATATCTCCGGCGATCCCGATGACGTCTTCTATGACAACAAGCGCCATCGCATCTACGCAATTTGCGGCGCGGGAAAGATCGACATCATCGAGCAAGCTGATCTAAACATCTATAAAGCCTCAGCCAAGATCGACACGGCGAATGGAGCGCGCACGGGACTTTTTGTGCCCGAACGAGGCACTCTATTTGTCGCTGTGCCACATCGTGGTTCACAACAAGCCGAGATTCGTCGTTATGAGATCGAATAATTCACACTTAAAAGTTGGATATGGTTCGCCAAGTTGGAGGTTAAAGCCGGTGAAGCTCGGTGTAGTCGCGTCGCTCCCGATTTTTTTGGCAGCAATGCAATTGAACGGGCACAAGGTCACCTCGGACTATGAACTCACGCCAATCTCCTTGCCCGGTGCAAGCGGCGTTGTTGCGCTCGATTATTTTGCTTACGATCGCGCGACGGGAAAAGTATGGGTGCCGGCGAGCAATACCGGCAACGTGGATGTAATCGACGAAAATTCCAACGCTGTCTCGCAGGTGACTGGATTTAAGACCGGTGAGGTCGAGTTGCGCGGGCGAAAAGTTACATTAGGGCCGACGGCGGTCAGCGTCGGTGAGGGCGTGGCATATATCGGAAATCGCGGCGATTTGAGCTTGTGCGTCATCGACGCTCAGAGCCTCAAACGTGGAGAATGCCTCCAGGTTGCTCCGCCTTCGGCCGGTCCTGCCGCTGCACCCGATGGCGTCGTTTATGTGGCGGCGACACGTGAGTTATGGATTACGACCGGTGCACCACCTCTCGGAATCGCATCAGCGGACAAGGCGATTCAGGTATTTGATGTCGCGGAGCCACTCCACCTTAAATGGAAAATGAAAATCCCGTTGGACGGATCGGCTGAAGGCTACGCTGTCGATAATCAGCGCGGAGTATTTTACACAAACATTGAGGAGGCCGGAAAGACAGTGGCGATCGATGTGCGATCCCACAAAGTTGTTGCGGAATGGAAAGTCCACGACGATTTGCAGGGATTAACGTTAGATAGCGCGCGGGGCTTTCTTTTCATTGCCTGCGGCGATCATGTTGTAAGTCTGGACGTCGCCCATGGCGGAAAACTAATCGATTCCATTGTAACCGGTGCTGGTTTGGACAACATCGATTTCTCGAGTGAGCAAAAGCTTCTATATGCCGCTGCTTCTGTCACAGCCACACTGAGTATCATCGACGTGGCCGACGATGGAAAATTTCATCTCAAGGCATTGGTTCCGACGGTTAAAGGAGCACGCGGCGCTGTCGCTGGCAAAGGCGAGACAGCCTACCTGATTGATCCGGCCCAAGGACGCATTTTGAAGCTCACACATAAATCTCACGATGAAACGAAAGACAAGTAACAGCGGAAATGGGCTTGGAGTGTTAACACGCGGTGCTGTCTACGTCGCAGTTGCGGTGCTCCTTGTTGGTCGGGGGTTCGCGCAGTCTCCGACACCCGCCTCCGATTACGAACTCAAGCCAATTAACCTACCAGGTGCGACTGGGGCGGTAGCGTTGGACTACTTCGCGTACGACCGCGCGGCGGCAAAGTTATGGGTGCCGGCGAGCAACACCGGCTGCGTCGATGTGATCAATGAGAAGACCGATGCGGTGTCGCAGGTCACAGGATTTCCAACCGGTGAGATCGAGCGGCGTGGACGCAAAATTACGCTTGGGCCAACCGCGGCCAGCGTTGGGGACGGTGTCATTTACATTGGCAACCGCGGGAATGGGACGCTTTGCGTGATCGATGCCAAGACGTTTGCGCGCGGCGAATGTGTACCAGTTTCAGTGGATCGCGCCGTGACGCCGGACGGAGTTGTTTACGTTGCAGCCACGCGTGAGCTCTGGATCACACTTCGGTCCAAAGCGGGCGATGACGTGGCAGCCAAGTCGATCCAGGTTTTCGATGCCTCCTCTCCTCAGCACCTGAAACCGAAAACGAAAATTTCTTTGGAGAATTTGGCTGAAGGGTACGCGGTCGATAATCAGCGCGGGATTTTTTACACAAATATTGAGGAGGTGGGAAAGACAGTGGCAATCGACGTGCACTCACACAAAGTGATCGCTACATGGAATCCCGGCAGCAGTGATTTGCAGGGCTTGGCGCTCGACACCGCGCGGCGATTTCTCTTCGTCGCCTGCGGAGATCACGTCGTAAGCGTCGATGCTGGTCATGACGGAAGAGTGCTCGACTCCATCACAACCGGTCCGGGTTTGGACAACATTGATTATTCAACGGACGGAAAACTTCTCTATGCCGCGGCGTCTCAGGCAGCGAGCCTCTCTGTTGCTGAGGTGGATGATCGCGGAAAATTTCATTTGAGAGCGACGGTCCCGACGGTCAAAGGCGCGCGTGGTGTTGTCGCGGGCAAAGGCGAAACGGCATATCTGATCGATCCAGCCGAAGGACGCATGCTGAAGCTGACGCGCAAATAATGCCGCGCAGAATCGGGTCCTACGGCAAATTAATGAAAATTTGCTGCGCCATGGTGGGCATCGGCTGGTTGCTAACGATTCATTTGGCGCGAGCCGGGCCACCGTTCGTGACCGAAGACCCGGAGCCGCCGCCGCCCGGCGGATGGGAAA
>DASTZJ010000234.1:0-2190 GCA_035764345.1 Candidatus Udaeobacter sp. | reverse complement strand
AGCGAACGGCTTCAAACGTTGAAGGAGATCGTGCGCGGAACCGAGCAGTTCCGCTTGGCGGAGGCGGAAGGGAAGCTGTTGCGGTTACCCACCGGCGATGGCGTGGCTCTCGTTTTTCGGACGAGTCCGGAAGCGCCGGTTTTGTGCGCACTGGAAATTAGCAAGGCGCTCACGAGTCACCCTGAACTAGAGGTGCGCATGGGGATTCACAGTGGTCCTGTGAACGAGATCACCGACTTAAACGAACAAGCCAACATCGCTGGCGCTGGAATCAATATCGCGCAGCGCGTAATGGATTGTGGCGATGCCGGGCACATTCTGCTTTCCAAACGTGTCGCCGACGATCTCGAGCAATATCCGCGGTGGCGTCCGTATCTGCGTGAACTAGGCGAATGCGGAGTTAAACATGGCATCCGCCTTTATGCGTTCAATCTGTATACGGACGAACTCGGCAACCCGGCAGTGCCAAAGAAATTTAAAAACGCTCAGCAAATTACTCCAGTCAGACGCACTAAACCTTCCGTAGTTGGAATTATTGCAGTTCTTTCGCTGATCGCGCTGGCAATCGTGGCGATGATCTTTGCACCGGCGATTCTGCGGTCCCGAGAAAAAATGCAAAGAAAGAATTCGGCTCCCGCTACTGAAGCGTCGACTACGGCGATTCCCGAAAAGAGCATCGCCGTTCTTCCGTTCGCGAATCTGAGCAGCGACAAAGAGAACGCCTACTTCGCCGACGGTATCCAGGATGAAATTCTGACCCGCTTATCCAAGATCGCTGATCTGAAGGTGATCTCGCGCACCTCCACACAGCATTACAAAAGCGCGCCTGAAAACCTGCCCGAGATCGCAAGGCAACTTGGCGTGGCCCACATTCTGGAAGGAAGCGTGCAGAAGAGCGCCGACGCTGTGCGAGTGAACGTGCAACTGATCAAAGCCGCCAATGACTCTCATCTTTGGGCCGATACCTTCGATCGCAAACTGACCGACATCTTTTGGGTCGAGAGTGAAGTGTCCAAAGCCATCGCCGAGCAGTTGCGAGCGAAACTCACTGGTCAGGAAGAGCAGGTCATTGCCGCCAAACCAACAGACAACCCTGAGGCTTATGATGCCTACCTGCGCGGGCTGGCTTACTCACTCAAGCCGTTATTACCTGCCAACCTCCTTGCCGCACAGGAATATCTTAGAGAAGCGGTGCGATTGGACCCGAAGTTCGCACTTAGTTGGGCGCTCTTGTCATACGTGGAAGCGCGTGGCTACCTCACATCGGTCCTTCAACCAACGGTCGCATTACGTGAAGAGGCGCGGCAAGCAGCCGAAACCGCGCTCGCTCTTGAGCCCAATCTCGGCGAGGCCGTATTGGCTAAGGGCTATTACCACTACGGCTGCCTGAAGGATTACGACACCGCAGTGCGTTACTTTGAGCAGGCACGTCCACTCTTGCCGAACAGCAGCCGGATTCCAGAACAGCTGGCTTATGTCACGCGGAGGCGAGGCCAGTGGGACCAGAGCGAGAGTTACTTCAACGAAGCCGAGCGGCTCGAACCGCGCAACGTTAACCTACTCGTCCGGCACGCGGGTTCCTATAAGAGCCTTCGTCGTTTCCCCGAAGCGCTGCGAAAGCTTGATCAGGTTCTCAATATCACGCCGGACGACATAGATATCCTAGCAGTAAAAGCGGCCATCGCACAAGCTGAGGGCGACTTGCCGCGGGCCTCGGCACTACTCGCTCCGCTTCGCCCCGGCGCCGACCTCAACCAGGCTTTGGAGACACAAGTTTATCAGGCGATCTTGGAACGCCAGCCTGCACAAATCATCCCTCGACTCAAGGAAATACTGGCCAAGCCTGATCCAGCATTGGGCTACTTCAATGGCGAACTGCGTTTTTGGTTAGGCTGGGCAGAAGAAGTCGCCGGCGACCATGCCGCCGCACAGGAAAGTTGGCGACAGGCGCGAACCGAATTAGAACCTTTTCTCAAAGAACAGCCGGAAAATTGGGTTCTCATTGGCGATCTCGCGCTGACCAATATGGGTCTCGGTGACAAAGCCGCCGCATTGGCTCTGACCGACCGCGCCATCGCGGCGGTGCCAACCGAGAAGGACGCGCTAGCTGGTACCCGGCCGGTCGAGATTCTTGCCCGAGTGGCGGCAGGAATGGGCGAACCCGACCGAGCCATTGCCGCGTTACAGAAA